>CALCIA010000136.1 GCA_937907435.1 uncultured Actinomycetes bacterium | reverse complement strand
CCTGCCAGGACCCCCATGAGGAGCCCAGGACACCCCCGCGCCACCTCGGACGGCCCCCCCGCACCCCCACCCGTCCCTCCAACCCGACCACCCAATGGGTGAAAAGCCAGGCCCAGATTTTCGCCGGCCGTCTAAACACGCCCGCCCAGCCCGTCCATAGCTTGGAGGACAGGCGGAACTCGTCCTCCGTCTCGTCTCCAAGCAGTGTCAATCGTCCAACCGCGCGGCCGGTTCGATCGCGCGTGGCAGAAAGGGAGAGCGAATGTCCCTGACCCAAACGGTCGCCGAAAAGACCGCTGAGCTGAACATGGTCTGGGTTGCCGTCGCCTGCATCCTCGTGTTCCTGATGCAGGCCGGCTTCATGTTCCTCGAGATCGGTTTCTCGCGACAGAAGAACGCCGGCACCGGCGTCGCCAAGATCCTCGTCAACTTCGCCATCTGCACGATCGCCTGGTGGGCGGTCGGTTATGGGATCGCGGAAGGCGGCGGCAACGAGATCTTCGGCGACAGCGGTTTCTTCTTCCACTTCGACCAGACCGTGGCCGGAGAACTCGTCACCGGCGAAACGGCGATGTTGATGCTCTACGGCCTCGCCTTCTGCGCGGTCTCGTTGGCGATCGTCTGGGGCACGACCCTGGAGCGGATCAAGTTCGGCGCCTACGTGGTCTACGCGATCGTCTTCGGCGCCGTGATCTACCCGCTCGTCGCCCATGCCGTCTGGGGCGGCGGCCTGCTCTCCGACATCGGCGGCAAGCCGGTGATGGACTTCGCCGGCTCCTCCGTGGTCCACCTCACCGGCGCGGTCGGGGCGCTCGCGGCGCTGCTCCTGCTCGGCCCGCGGCGCGGCAAGTACGACGCCCAGGGACGCCCGCGGGCGATCCCTGGGCACTCGATGCCGCTGGTCGGCCTCGGCGTGATCATCCTCTGGATCGGCTGGTTCGGCTTCAACGGCGGGTCGACCTTCGAAACCTCGGCCTCGTTCTTCGGCGAGGTGATGCTGAACACCCAGCTCGCCGCGGCCGCCGGGGTGATCGGCGCGTCGCTCGCCGTCTACCTCAAAGGGCGCGCCGTCGACGTCGGCATGGCCGGCAACGGCGCGATCGCCGGGCTGGTCGGCATCACCGCCCCGGCCGGGTTCGTCGAGTACTGGGCGGCGCCGATCATCGGCCTGGTCGCAGGTGTCCTCGTCGTCTTCGCCGTGCTGGCGATCGACAAGAAGGTCGACGACCCGGTGGGAGCGCTGTCGGCGCACGGGCTGGCCGGCATCTGGGGCACGCTCGCGGTCGGCATCTTCGCCTCGCCGCGGCTGATCTCCGAAGGCGCCGGCTCGGGCCTCTGGTACGGCATCTTCGGCGACGAGTCGCTCGGCTCGGCATTCGGCCAGCTCGGCGTCCAGGGCCTGGCGGTGCTGTTCACCTTCGCCGTCGTCTTCGCCATCTCGATCGCCACCTTCTTCGGGATCAAGAAGACGATCGGGCTCCGCGTCCCGGCCGCGGAGGAGGACGCCGGCCTCGACATCAGCTCGCACGGCATGTACGGCTACCCGGAGGCGTTCATCCCGCAGCCGGAGTACTCGACCGGCCTGCCCGAAGCGGTCGCAAGGCCGGCCGCCTCGGCGCCGACCCCACCGCGACTCGCGCCCGAAGCGGGATAGGAGGAAGACGATGAAGAAGATCGAGGCGTTCATCCGCCACGAGGCGTTCGAGCCGATCCGCGCCGAGTTGCTCGACCGGGGGTTCCCGTCCCTGTCGATCCTCGAGGCCAAGGGGTCCGGCCGCCAGAAGGGGATCGTGGAGCACTACCGGGGCTCGACCCTCACCGTCAACGTGCGGCCGAAGCTGAAGCTCGAGGTCGTGGTCGAGGACGAGGACTGCCAGGTCGTCGTCGAGGCGATCCTCCGGCACGCCCGCACGGGCGAGATCGGCGACGGCAAGATCTTCGTCCTGCCGGTCGAGGAGGCGATCCGGATCCGCACCGGCGAGTCCGGCCACGAGGTGCTCCAGCTGCACGACGGGGCCGAGGCCTCCGCCTGAAGTCCGCGCTTGTCCACGGGGGCGACTAGCCTCGCTCCCGTGGACGAGCACATTTCCCTGACCGAGGCGGTGCGGCGCTCCGGGGTCCCGGCGTCGACCCTCAAACGCTGGGCCGAGGAGAAGATCGTGCCGGTGCGCGGCGGACGCTGGACGGCTGCCGCCGCCGCCCAGGCGCGGGTGGTCGCCCGGATGCGCGACCGCGGCTACTCGCTCGAGGACCTGAAGGAGGCGGGGCGCGAGGGCCGGCTCGCCTTCGGCTTCGCCGAGGAGCTCTTCGCCGAGGACGAAGCGGCCGCGCTCTCGATCGAGACGGTCGCCGCCGAGACCGGGCTCGAGGTCGAGCTGATCGAGCGGATCCTCACCATGATGGGGACGCCGGTCGGCCGCGAGCGCAGCCTCAGCGTCGCCGACGCCGCCGCGCTCCGCCTCTGCGCCGAGGTGCTCGCCGCGGGCTTCCCGCTGGTCGCCTTCCTGCAGCTGATCCGCGTCTACGTGCAGAGCCTGCGGCGGATCGCCGAGGCCGAGATCCGCCTCTTCCACCTCTTCGTGCACGAACCGTTGATCCGCGATGGCGTGCCGGAGCTGCGGATGGCGGAGGCGATGGGCGACCTTGCCGCCCAGGTCATGCCGCTGGCCGCGCCGCTCACCGAGTACCTCCACAACCGTTATCTCCGTTATTACATCGAGCAGGACGTGGTCGGCCACATGGAGACCGGCGGCGAACAGTCGACCGCGGAAATGGAGCTCGGTCACGTCGCGACGACGCTCTGCTTCATCGACCTCACCGGCTTCACCCGCTTTACCGAGGAGGAGGGGGACATCGAGGCGCTCGACGTGGTCGAGAACTTCGTCGAGACGGTCGAGGCGACGCTGCCGCGCGAGGCGACGATCGTGAAGACGATCGGCGACGAGGTGATGGTGGTGTCCCCGGACGCGGCGGCGCTGACCGAGTGGGCGGTCGCCTTCCTCGGCCGCTTCGACCGCCGGCCGCAGCCGCGGGTCGGGATCCACAGCGGCGACGCGGTCTACCGCGACGGCGACTACTTCGGCAACAGCGTCAACCTCGCCCACCGGATCGTGAACCGGGCGATGGCCGGGGAGATCCTGGTCACCGACCGGGTGGCGGCGACCCTGCAGGGCCGGACGTCGCTGCGGCTCGACCCGATCGGCGAGGTCTCGCTCAAAGGCTTCCCGGTGCCGACCGAGCTCTTCGTCGTCCGCCCGGCGGAGGGCTGAGCCGCGATGGCGGGCACGGGGTCCGCGCCCGGGGACCGCGGTGCGCCCGACCTCCTCGCGCGGGTGGAGGCGGGCGGCCTGATCGCGCCGCCGCGCTCGTTGGTGGCGCTGCTCTCCGGCGGGCGCGACTCGGTCTGCATGCTCGACCTCGCGGTGCGCGCCCGCGGCCCCGCCGCCGTGGTCGCCATCCACGTCGACTACGGCCTGCGCCCCGGGTCCCACGACGATGCCGACTTCTGCGTCTCCTTATGTGAGCGCCTTGGGGTCGAGCTGGCGCTGGAGCGGCCGGTCCGCCCCGAGACCCCCGGCAACCTGCAGGCCTGGGCGCGCGACGTCCGTTATGCGGCGGCCGCCCGGCTCGCCGAGGCGCGCGACGCGACGATCGTCACCGGCCACACCGCCGACGACCAGGTCGAGACGATCCTCTACCGGCTCGCCTCCTCGCCGAGCCGGCGGGCGCTCCTGGGGATGAAGGAGCGCGACGGCCGGCTCGCCCGCCCGCTGCTCGGCACGGCGCGCGCCGAGGTCACCGCCTATGACGAGGAGCGCGGGCTCACCTGGCGCGAGGACGCGACCAACGCCGAGGAGCGCTACGCCCGCAACCGGGTGCGCCACGGCCTGCTGCCGGAGCTCGAGGCGATCCACCCGGCCGCCGTCGCCAACGTCCTGCGCACCGCCTCGCTCCTGCGCGACGAGGCCGAGATCCTCGACGCGCTCGTCGCCGCCGAGCTCGACGGCTCCGGCGACGCCTCGCGCGGCCGCATCTCCCACGCCCGCTTCGCCGAGCTCTCGCCCGCGCTGCGCCGCCTCGTCCTGCAGCGGCTCGCCGACGCCGCCGCGGGCCGGCCGGTCCCCGGCGCCGCCCGCTTCGCCGACCAGGTCGCGGGCCTCACCCGCGGCGGCTCGCGGCTCGACCTCGGCGACGGCGTCCGCGCCGTGCTCGAAGGCGGTGTGCTGCGGGCCGAGCGTGAGGGCTGAGGTGGGCGGAGGGTCGGGTGGGGGTCCGGGGGGCTTGCGGCCGTCCGAGATGGCGGGGCGGGTGTCCTGGGCTCCTCATGGGGGTCCTGGC
>CALCIA010000135.1 GCA_937907435.1 uncultured Actinomycetes bacterium | reverse complement strand
CGCCCTGGCGGCCGGAGCGGCCGCGCAGCTGGTTGTCGATGCGGCGCGACTCGTGGCGCTCGGTGCCGCAGATGAAGAGCCCGCCGAGCTCGCGGACCTCCTCGGCCTCGGCCTCGCACTGCGGCTTCAGCGCCTCGGTGCGCTCGGCGAGCGCCTCCTCGTAGCCCTCGTCGCCGTGCGTGATGCCCTGCCTTTTCAGCTCCGCGATCGCCAGGTGTTCGGCGTCGCCGCCGAGCTTGATATCGACGCCGCGGCCCGCCATGTTGGTCGCGATCATCACCGCGCCCTTGCGGCCCGCCTGGGCGATCAGCTCGCCCTCTCGTTCGGCGTGCTCGGGTTTGGCATTGAGGACGGCGTGCTGGATGCCGTCGCGTTTCAGCGCCTCGGAGATCATCTCCGAGACCTCGACCGAGACGGTCCCGACCAGCACCGGCTGGCCCTTTTCGTGACGGCCGACGATTTCGTCGATCACGGCCTGCCACTTGCCGTCTTTGGTTTTGAAGATCTGGTCGTTCTGGTCGGCCCGGACCATCGGGCGGTTGGTCGGGATCTCGACCACCGGCATCTTGTAGATCTTCATGAACTCGGTCGCCTCGGTGAGGGCGGTGCCGGTCATGCCGGAGAGCTTGTCGTAGAGCCGGAAGTAGTTCTGCAGGGTGATCGTCGCGAGCGTCTGGTTCTCCTCGCGGATCGCCACGCCTTCCTTCGCCTCGACCGCCTGGTGCAGGCCTTCCGACCAGCGCCGCCCCTCGAGGATGCGGCCGGTGAACTCGTCGATGATCATGACCTCGCCGTCGATCACCGCGTAGTCGTCGTCTTTTTTGTAGAGCGACTCCGCCTTCAGGGCCTGCACGAGGTGGTTGACGAGGTTGCCGTGCTCGGCCAGGTAGAGGTTCTCGATGTCGAGGAATTCCTCGGTCCGTTTCACTCCGCGCTCGGTCGGCGCGACGGTCTTGTGTTTCTCGTCGTACTCGTAGTCGAAGTCGGCGTCGGAGGTGTCTTTCGATTCGCCGAGGCTCTTCAGCCGCTCTTTGTGCGGCACGCCCACCAGCTGTTTGGCCAGGCGGGCGAAGGTGTAATAGGTCTGCGCCGCCTCTTCCGGGCGCCCGGAGATGATCAGCGGCGTCCGCGCCTCGTCGATCAGGATGTTGTCGACCTCGTCCACGATCGCGAAGTCGTGGCTGCGCTGGACGCATTCCTCCAGCGACTGCGACATGTTGTCGCGCAGGTAGTCGAAGCCGAACTCGGAGTTGGTGCCGTAGACGACGTCGCAGGCGTATTTGGTCTGGCGCGCGGCGTGGTCGTCGGAGTCCTGGACCGCGGCGACGGTCACCCCGAGGGCGTCGTAGATCGGCGTCAGCCATTCCGAGTCGCGGCGGGCCAGGTAGTCGTTGACGGTGACGACGTGCACGCTCTTGCCGGCCAGCGAGTTGAGGAAGACGGGCAGGGTCGCGGTGAGCGTCTTGCCCTCGCCGGTCTTCATCTCGGCGATCGCCCCGTCGTGGAGCACCATGCCGCCGATCAGCTGGACGTCGTAGTGGCGCTGGCCGGTGGTGCGGCGCGATGCCTCGCGGCAGAGCGCGAACGCCTCGGGCAGGAGGTCGTCGAGCGAGACCCCCTCCTCGCGGGCGCGCCGCCGCAGCTCGTCCGCCTCCGCGCGGATTTCCTCGTCGGAGAGAGCTTCCATCTCCGGCTCATAACGATTGATCGCCTCCGCGCGCTTCTGGTACGCCTTGAATTTGCGCCCTTCCCCCGTGCGCAGGGCCTTGGTCACCAAGTCCATTGCGGGCATTGCTCAAGAGTAGCGGGCGGCCCCTTGTCGCAGGTCGGCGGGCGGCGTACCCTGGAGCCTCGAACCCACAAGGAGGTCACCCATGCGGATGGAGATTCGTGGACGCAACGTCGAGATGACTGACGACCTGCGTGAGTTGGTGAGCAAAAGGTTCAATCGCCTGGGGAGGCAGGTGTCGGGTCTGGCGACGCTCGACGTGGTGCTCTACGAAGAGCGCAACCCCTCCATTTCCGACTGCCAGGTGGCCGAGGCCACGGTCCGCCTGAAGGGAGCCACCCTGCACGCCCGCGAGGCGTCGCCGGAGATGGCCCAGTCGATACACAAGCTGTCCGAGGACGTGCGAAGGCAGGTGAAGAAACACCGCGAACTGCTGCGCAAGCGGAAGGTGACGCGGCGGGTGATGGGGCAGATGCGAGGAAGGCCCGCGACCTAGCCGGGACTCTCGCGGTGAGTTCGCAGTAATCCGCGGATAGCGCGGAGAAGTGCGAACTCACCGCGCTTTGCGGGCGCCGGGGTGCTTTCTGGGCGCCGGGGTGCTTTACAGCCGCCGGGTGAAGGTCAGGGCCACGACCCGCTTCGCGCCTGCCGCACGCAGGGCCATCGCGCATGACGTCAGCGTCGCGCCGGTCGTCAGCACGTCGTCGACCAGGAGGACGCTGCGGGGGGCCGCAGCGATCGCCTCGATCAGCGGGGGACGGCTGATGCGCTCGGCACGCCCGCGGCCGACCTGATGCCCCCGGCCTCGGCGCGCCAGGCAGAGCGCCAGGTCGGTTTCGAGACTTGCCGCCAGGGCCATCGCCAGTTCGCCCGCCGGATCGAAGCCGCGGCTCCGCATCCTCGGCGGCGCCGCCGGGACCGGGACGACGACGCCGCCGAGCAGGTGGCCGGGTGCGAGCCAGTGCATGCGATCGGCCATCAGCTCGGCCACCGGCAGCAGGCGCCGAAACTTCAGCGCGCCGACGAGCGACCGGGCCACCCCGTCGTGCGGCGCCGAGGACCAGGCGCGGTCGATTCCCTGCGGACCGCCGGAGAGGATCGGCGCCGCCGCACCCAGCGTCCGCGAGCAGCGCGTGCAGATCACCGCCTCGGCGCGGCAGCTGCGCCCGCAGGCGGCGCAGAGCGGCGGGGCGAGGAGCGACGAGGCGACCTGGAGCAGTCCCATGCCGCGACCCTGGCGAGAAAATGCGCGCGCGTGGCGCGCAGAAAGTGAATTCTTCGTCGCGGCTTTGTGGCTGGTGACTCAAGTCGTAAGTCTTCTTCCACCTCGGGTCGAGGCTGGATGGCTGGTTCCGTGGCGGGCGGGCGGGCGGGGGGGGGGTCGGGGGGCGGG
>CALCIA010000134.1 GCA_937907435.1 uncultured Actinomycetes bacterium | reverse complement strand
CGCGACCTCCGACCTCAACGACCTCTACCGCCGGGTGATCAACCGCAACAACCGCCTGAAAAGGCTGCTCGACCTCGGCGCGCCGGAGATCATCGTCAACAACGAGAAGCGGATGCTGCAGGAGGCGGTCGACGCGCTGTTCGACAACGGCCGCCGCGGGCGCCCGGTCACGGGCCCCGGCAACCGGCCGCTGAAGTCGCTGTCCGACATGCTCAAGGGCAAGCAGGGCCGCTTCCGGCAGAACCTGCTCGGCAAGCGCGTCGACTACTCCGGCCGTTCGGTGATCGTCTCCGGCCCGAGCCTGCGGCTGCACCAGTGCGGGCTGCCGAAGCTGATGGCGCTGGAGCTCTTCAAGCCGTTCATCATGGCCCAGCTGGTCGAGCGCAAAGCGGTCCAGAACATCAAGGCCGCGAAGAAGATGGTCGAGTCGATGATCCCCGAGGTCTGGGACGTTCTGGAGGAAGTCATCCATGAACACCCGGTGCTGCTGAACCGCGCGCCGACCCTGCACCGCCTGGGCATCCAGGCTTTCGAACCGGTGCTGGTCGAGGGCAAGGCGATCCAGGTCCACCCGCTCGTCTGCTCGGCCTTCAACGCCGACTTCGACGGCGACCAGATGGCGGTCCACGTGCCGCTGTCGGCCGAGGCCCAGGCCGAGGCGCGGATCCTCATGCTCTCCGCCAACAACATCCTCTCCCCGGCCCACGGGGCGCCGCTGGCCACCCCGTCCCAGGACATGGTGCTCGGCATCTACTACCTGACCTACGGGCCGAGCGAGGCGGAGCTGAAACAGCAGGAAGAGGAACTGCCGGCGACCCGGGAGGCCAACAACGGCCACCGGGCGCTGAAGGTGTTCCGCTCCTCCCAGGAGGCCGAACTCGTCTACGAGAACGGCGGCTGCAAACTGCAGGACCTGGCCGAGTACCGGAGCGCCGGTCGCGGCCACTTCCTGACCACGGTCGGGCGGATCATCTTCAACGAGAAGATCGAGCGGTCCCTGGCCGACGCGCTGGAAGGTGAATTCGACCCCAGCACGTTCCAGTTCAACAACGCCTCGCTGAAAAAGAAGGACATCAACGCGATGGTCTCCGAGCTCGTCGTCGCCTACGGCGCGCCGGTGGTCTCGCAGGTGCTCGATGCCTTCAAGGACCTCGGGTTCCAGTACGCGTCCAAGGCGGGCATCACCGTCTCCAAGAACAACGTCGTGTCGCCGCCGGAGAAGGCGGAGATCCTCGACCGTTACGAGAAAGAGACGGCCGCCATCCAGGGCCAGTACGACGACGGCTACATCACCGCCGAGGAGCGTCACGAGGCCGTGACGGCGCACTGGAACCGGGCCACGGACGAGGTCGCCCAGGCGATGGAGGACAACCTCGACGAGCTGAACCCCATCTTCATGATGGCCGACTCGGGAGCGCGCGGATCGTTCAAACAGATCCGTCAGCTGGCCGGGATGCGCGGTCTGATGGCCAACCCGAAAGGGGAGATCATCGAGCGGCCGATCAAGGCCAACTTCATGGAGGGGCTCTCGGTCCTCGAGTACTTCATCTCCACCCACGGTGCCCGAAAGGGCCTCGCCGACACGGCGCTGCGGACGGCCGACTCCGGCTACCTCACCCGCCGTCTCGTCGACGTCGCCCAGGACGTCATCGTGCGCGAGGAGGATTGCAAGACCAAAGACCACATCGAGATGGCCCTTCGCAAGGAGGACGGCTCCCTCAACGACAACCTGTACGGCCGACTGGCGGCGAAAAAGCTCGAGACCAAACGCGGTCGTGAGCTGCTGAAGCGCAACCAGTGGATCACCCAGGCCGATGTCGAAGAGATCGCCGAGGCCTTCGGCGACGACGAGGAGACCAAGATCCCGGTGCGCTCGGCGCTCAAGTGCGAGGCCGAGACCGGCGTGTGCCGCGCTTGCTACGGGGTTTCGCCGGCGACCGGGAAGATGGTCGACATCGGCGACGCGGTCGGCATCATCGCCGCCCAGTCGATCGGCGAGCCTGGCACCCAGCTGACCATGCGGACGTTCCACACCGGCGGTGTCGCCGGGCAGGACATCACGCAGGGTCTGCCCCGGATCGTCGAGCTCTTCGAGGCGCGTAAACCGAAGGGCCTTGCCCAGATGGCCGAGGCCGCGGGCAAAGCGTCGATCGAAGAAACCGACAAAGCCCTGAAAGTGATCGTCACCGAGCCGAGCGGCGAAGAGCAGAGCTACTCGTTCCCGCTGCGCACCCGCCTCCACGTCGCCGACGGCGACAAGGTCGAGGTCGGGCAGCAGCTCAACGAGGGCTCCCTCTACCCGGCCGACCTGCTGGCGATCCGTGGCCGCACCGACACCGAGCTCTACCTGGTGGCCGAGGTGCAGAAGGTCTACAGCGCCCAGGGCGTGGACATCAACGACAAGCACATCGAGCTGATCGCCCGGCAGATGCTGAAGAAGGTGCGGATCGAGACCAAGGGCTCGACCAGCCTGCTTCCGGGTCAGCTGGAGGATCGCGGCTCCCTCAAACGGCTCAACAAGAAGACCAAAGAAGACGGCGGCACGCCGGCCAAAGCCGAGGAAGTGATCCTCGGGATCACCAAGGCCTCGCTGGCGACCGAATCGTTCCTCTCGGCGGCCTCCTTCCAGGAGACCACCAAGGTCCTCACCGACGCCGCCCTCGAGGGCAAACGCGACCGCCTGGTCGGCCTCAAGGAGAACGTCATCATCGGCAAGCTGATCCCGGCGGCCACCGGCCTCAAGCACTACCGCACGGTGGCGATCGAACCGGCCGTGGCGATCGAGCCGCCGACCGACGACGACCTGCTCGAGGACGACGACCTCGCAGCGGAACTCGGCGTCGACGGCGTCGAGGCCCCGGTCGAGGGCTTCGGCCTCTCCTTCGCCGAGGAGCTGGAGGAGCTCGCCCAGGAGATCGAGTCGACCTCGGGGGACGACGCGAAGAAATAGCTCGCGGCGACAGCTGAGTTGTGCCGAAGGGCCGTCCGTAAGGGCGGCCCTTCGTCGTTGGGGGCGGGGGTGCGGGGCCGGGGCGGGGGTCCGCGGCGCTTGCGGCCGTCCGAGGGAGGTCCTGGGCTCCTCATGGGGGTCCTGGCAGGCTGTGACCCCCATGAGGAGCCCAG
>CALCIA010000133.1 GCA_937907435.1 uncultured Actinomycetes bacterium | reverse complement strand
CGGGCCGTGGCGAGAGGGGCGCGTCCGTAATCCGGGCGCCAGCTTGCGGGGCCTGAGCCCTTCCCGGGCGTCAGCTTGCGGGCCCCCATCCCTTCCCCGGGCGACAGCTTGTGGGCCCTCATCCCTTCCCCGCGCGACAGCTTGCGGGTCCCCGGCCCTCCCGGGCGACAGCTTCAAAGGGCCCCATCTCTTCCCCGGGCGCCGGCGGCCCACGGATCGCTCAGGCTCCTGGACCGTCGCCTATTAGATTGCGGCCCATGCCTACGATCCGCGCCGCGACCGAGGACGACGTCCAGGCCATCTACGACCTGATCTGCGAGCTGGCGACCTACGAGAAGCTCCGCGACCAGGTCGTCGGGACGCCGGAGATCCTGCGCGCCTCGCTCTTCGAGCGCCGCGAGGCCGAGGCGCTGATCGTCGAATCCGACGGCGAGGCGGTCGGTTATGCGCTCTTCTACACGACCTTCTCCAGCTTCGAGTGCCGCGGCGGCATCTGGCTCGAGGACCTCTACGTGAAGCCCGAGCACCGCCGTGGCGGCGTCGGCCGCAAGGTCTTGGAGCACCTCGCCGCGATCGCCTTGGAACGCGACCACGCCCGCCTCGAGTGGGTCGCCCTCGACTGGAACGAACCGGCGCTGAACTTCTACGCCAAGCTCGGCGCCGACCGCCTCGACGACTGGCTCATCCACCGCCTCGAGGTCGACGGCATGCGGTCTCTAGCCGCCGGCGAGTAGCTCCCGCAAGCTCCAGTCCACCCGCTGCGCGGTCGTCCTGACGTCCGCCCCCTCCGGCCGCGGTCGACCTAACGTCCGCCCTCGCGCTGCGGTCGACATAAGGTCCGGTAGACGGACCAAGGATCGACCGCGCCTCGTCGGGCGGACCAAAGGACGACCGCGGCATGCTGGGCGGACCAAAGGTCGACCGCGACCCGTCACCCGCCGGGGTTTGCGGCGCGGCGGAGGAGGAGGGATCGCTCGGGGGCGTTGGCGGTCAGGTCGGCGGCGCGGCGGAACTCGGCGGCGGCCTCCGCGTCGCGACCGAGGCGGGCGAGCAGGTCGCCCCGGACGCTGGGGAGGAGGTGGTAGTCGCGCAGGGCCGGGTCGGCGGCGATGCGTTCGAGCAGCGCGAGCCCGACCTCGGGACCGAAGGCCATGCCGACCGCGACGGCGCGGTTCAGCTCGACGATCGGGCTCGGGGCGATCGCCGCCAGCGCCTCATACAGCGCCGCGATCCGCACCCAGTCGGTTTCCTCGGCCTCCAGCGCCCGCCCGTGGCAGGCCGCGATCGCCGCCTGCAGGCCGTACGGCCCGAGCGGCGCCGGCAGCTCTTCGGCCCGCTTCAGCGCCGCCACACCGCGGACGATCAGCAGCGGGTCCCAGCGCGAGCGGTCCTGGTCGAGCAGCAGGATCGGCTCGCCGTCGGGCCCGAGCCGCGCGCCCAGCCGCGAGGCCTGGATCTCGAGCAGCGCGATCAGCCCGTGCGCCTCCGGCTCCGCCGGCGCCAGCGCGGCGAGGATCCGCCCCAGGCGCAGCGCTTCCTCGCACAGCTCCGTCCGCACCCAACGCTCGCCGGAGCTCGCCGCGTAGCCCTCGTTGAAGATCAGGTAGACGACCTCGAGCACGTCCGGCAGCCGCGCCCGCAGCGCGCTCCCCGTCGGCACCTCGAAGTCCGTCCGCACCTCGCGCAGCGTCCGCTTCGCCCGCGTCAGCCGCTGCGCCACGGTCGGCTCGCCGACCAGGAAGGCGCGGGCGATCTCCGCCGTCGTCAGCCCGCCGAGCAGGCGCAGCGTCAGCGCCACCCGCGCCTCGGTCGGGAGCGCCGGATGGCAGCAGGTGAACATCAGCGCCAGCAGCTCGTCGCCGACCTCGTCGTCGGCCCGCGCCGCGAAGTCGACCGCGTCCATCGCCAGCATCACCCCCAGCTCGTGCGCGACCTCTTCGCGCTTGCGCTCGTAGGTCGACGCCCGCCGCGCCAGGTCGATCGCCCGGTTCCTCGCCGTCGCCATCAGCCAGGCGCCGGGGTTGTCGGGGACGCCGTCGCGCGGCCAGCGCTCGAGCGCCGCCAGCAGCGCGTCCTGCGCCAGGTCCTCGGCCAGCCCGACGTCCCGGACCAGCCGCGCCAGGCCGGCGACGAGGCGGGCGGACTCGATCCGCCAGACCGCCTCGACCGCCGCCCTGGCCTCGGCCGGCGCCGCCGCCATCAGCCGCCCGGATGCAGGCCGGGGTCGTAGTCGAGAGTCTCCAGCACGTCCGGCGGGAAGTCCTCCATTTCGAAGATCGGCCGAACCTCGATCCGGCAGTTCTCGCCCGGGCAGCGCTTCGCCCACTCGATCGCCTCCTCAGTCGAGCGCGCCTGGATGATCCAGTAGCCGCCGACGAGCTCCTTGGCCTCCGCGAACGGCCCGTCGGTGACCGTCGCCTCACCGTCGCGGAAGCTGACCGACGCCCCGTCCGTCGGCGGCCGCAGCCCGTCGAGCGCCAACAGCATCCCCGCCTTGCGCAGCTCCTGGTTGTAGCGGGCCATCTCGGCGACCCCCTCCGCCGAGGGAATCCAGTCCTTCTCCTCGATCTCGGGGTACATGAACATCATGAATCTCATCTGGGACTCCAGTCTCATCGCGGTTCGACCGTCCGTCGGCCGACCTTGTCATACGGACGACGAACGAACCCGGAAGTAATCGACACGACCTCGATGAATGGGCCCAGTTGGAAAGAATTGCTTGACAACTGATCGTTCCCAAAGTGAAAATTCGGTCAGAAATTGGAATCGCTATCGAGAGGATCTGGCGACGGAAGGCGCAAGGTCCTGGCGATCGGGCGAGACCTCGGAGAAAGCGGTGCACTGCGAGGGCTCTCGGATAGAGCCAGGACCGAGCTGGTCCGTGCCGACACTGGCAACGATGGGTTGCGCGCGTTCTACGAGCGCCAGCCCGACCTTGTCCTGCTCGACCTCGAGCTGCCCGACGCCGAGGGCCTCGACATCCTGGCGACGGTGCGGGCGCTCTCCGACGTCCCCGTCCTGGCGCTGACCGGCGACGAGGAGGAGGGACGGGTGGCGGCGCTCCGCGCGGGCGCCGACGACTGCGTCTCCAAGCCGCCGCCGCAGGCCGAACTCGACGCGCGGATCGAGGCGCTGATGCGACGCCCGCGCCAGGGCGACCTGCGGCCGGTCGTCCTCACCGACGAGTACGTCGAGATCGACCGCGTCCGCCACCGCGTGATGGTGCTCGGGACCGAGGTCGCGCTGACCCCGATCGAGTTCCGCATGCTCGCGACCTTCGCCGAAAACCCGGGCCGCGTGCTCGGCCACGGCCAGCTCCTGGAAATGGTGTGGGGCGACCGCATCCGGGAGCGCGACGAGGTGAAGCTCTACGTCAGCTACCTGCGGCGCAAGCTCGGCGGCGCCGCCGACGTCGACCCGGTGGAGACGGTGCGCGGCGTCGGCTATCGCTACCGCCCGCGCCTGGTGACTGGACGTACGGCCTAGCCAGAGTTGGCAAGCCAGGCGTCCGCCCTACCGCTTTCATACCTTCCTCATCCCGCTTTCAGATCCGCCCTGCCGACGCCGGGGGCATGCGACTGAAATGGATCCTCACCTGCTCCACCGCCCTCCTCCTGCTCGGCCTCGTGATGGCGCCGCTCGCCACCGCCAAGGGCCTCAAGGTCAGGAACGGAGTCGTTCACGCCTGCCTGCAGACGAAGGGCAAGAAGTCGGAGCGGGGGACGATCCACGTGGTCAACTCGCCGAAGCAGTGCAAGAAGCGGAAGGGTGAACGGCCGCTGACCTGGGCTCTCGCGGGCTCGACGCCCACCTCCGCCGGCACCGGCAGCGAGGGCGCGACCGGGCCGCAGGGACCGGCGGGACCGCAAGGCGCCACCGGCGCGCCCGGCCCGGCGGGCGCCACCGGGGGGACCGGCGGTCAAGGCGAAAAAGGCTCGGCGGCGACGGTCGAAGACAAACTCAAAGAAACGATCGTCGACCAGAGCAAAGAAATTCAGCTGCTGCTCGGCAAAGTCGGCTCGCTGACGACCGAAGTCATCGACCTCGAAGAAGGCCTCGGCACGGTGAAATCCTCGGTGACCGACCTCGGCCAATCCGTCAACGAATCGTTGGGGAGCCTGAAGACCGAACTGAACGGCAACCTCGACACCGTCAAGACGGGCCTCGAAGGCACGATCGGCGGCGTCAAGACCAATCTCGAAGGCACGATCGAAGGAGCCCAGACGAACCTCACCGGCCTGGAAACCGACGTCGAAGGCCTGCTCTCGACGATGAACGTCCTGGAACCGCTCACCGGCAACGTCAAAGCCCTCGAAGAACTGCCGGCCACCGTCACGGCGCTGAACGGCACCGTCAGCGGTCTCACGACGACCGTCACGAAACTGCAACCGCTCACCGCGAACGTGGACGCGCTCAAAGACCTGCCCGAAACCGTCGACACGCTGTCAGGAAACCTCAGCACGCTGAACGGGACCGTCACCGAACTCAAACCGCTGACCGGGAGTGTCGAAGCCTTGAACAAACTCCCGACGGAAGTCACCAGCCTGGGCACCAAGGTCAACGGTCAGTGCACGAGCCTGAGCGAAGTCGTCACCCAGACGAACAGCCTGACCACCGTCGTCGGCGAACTGATCAACGCCGTCGGCAAACTGCTCGGTCTCGAAACGCCGACGAAGACGAAACCCGTGACCTGCTGAGGAGCCGCACCGGGCGGGCGGGCGTCGAGCGCCGACGCCTCAGCCGCGCGGCGTGATGCGGAAGAGCGAGACGACCTCGGCCTGGTGGCCCTCGGGGTGGACGACGTAGGCGCTCGGGCCGCCGCCGAACCAGCCGGCCGCTTCGTTCAGGCCGACGAAGACGCCCGGGTGGCGTTTGCCGTCGGCGTCCTGCACCCAGACCTCGTCGCCCTCCTTGAAGCCCGGGTCGCGGTCGACTTCCTCTTCGGCGGCTTCGGTCTCGGCGTTCTCGATCGGCTCGTCGCTCATCGGCCGAGCATAGCTCGGGCGCCGCCGGGGTACGCTCATCGCCATGTCGGTCAAAGGCGAGCCGATGAAGGCGACGCTCACGGCGCACCCGTTCAGCGACCCCGCCTGGGTCTTCGAGCGCAAGCTCGACGGCGTCCGCGCCACGGTCCGCCGCACGCCGAAGGGGGCGACGATCACCTCCCGCACCGGCCGCCGCATGGAGAACTACCCGGAGCTGATCGAGGCCTTCGAGGCCGAGGCGGCCAGGGAGTTCGTCGTCGACGGCGAGATCGTCGCCTTCGAGGGCGCGCGCACCAGCTTCGAGAAGCTGCAGGGCCGCCTCGGGATCGCCGATCCGCGGCTCGCGCGGCTGACCGGGATCGAGGTCTTCATCTACGTCTTCGACCTGCTCGAGCTGGAAGGCCGCGACGTCACCGGGCTGCCGCTGCGCGAGCGCAAGGCGCTGCTGAAGTCGAGCCTCGAATTCCACGGCGCCGTGCGCTACACGCCGCACCGCAACGAGAAGGGGGAGAAGCTCTTCCTCGAAGCCTGTCGCAAGGGCTGGGAGGGGCTGATCGCCAAGCGCGCCGACTCGACCTACCAGCACCGCCGCTCGCGCGACTGGCTGAAGATCAAGTGCTCCTTCGAGCAGGAGCTCGTGATCGGCGGCTTCACCCCGCCGAAAGGGGCGCGGGAGCGCTTCGGGGCGCTCCTCGTCGGCTACCACGAAGGCGGCGACCTTCGTTATGCGGGAAAAGTGGGGACGGGCTTCGACCACCGCACGCTGGCGAGCCTCGGCGACAAGATGGAGGGGCTCCGCCAGTCGAAGTGCCCGTTCACCGCCGGCTCGGCGCTGCCCCGCGAAGCCACCTGGATCAAGCCCGAGCTGGTCGGCGAGTTCGGCTTCAGCGAGTGGACCCGCGACGGCAAGCTGCGCCACCCGCGCTACCTCGGCCTGCGTGACGACAAGGACGCGAGCGAAGTCGTGCGCGAGCTGCCGACCGCCGCCGCGCCGACCTCCCCGTCCCCGGCGAGTTCGCAGTAATCCGCGGTATGCGCGGATTACTGCGAACGCCGGGTAGAGGGGAGGGATGAGCGAGCCCGGTGCCGAGGAGTACCTGCCGCGAGGCCGCTCGCTCCGGACGCTTCGCGCCGCGGTCCAGGACTGTCACGGCTGCGATCTCTACCGCGACGCGACCCAGGCCGTCTTCGGCGAGGGGCCGGCGAAGGCGCGGCTGGTGCTGGTCGGCGAGACGCCCGGCGACCGCGAGGACCTGGCGGGCGAACCCTTCGTCGGCCCGGCCGGCGGCGTCCTCCGCAAAGCCCTGGCCGAGGCCGGGATCGAGGTCGACGACGCCTACCTCACCAACGCGGTCAAGCACTTCAAGTGGCGCCCCCAGGGCAAGCGCCGCCTCCACCAGACGCCGCGGGCAGGGGAGGTCAACGCCTGCCGCCCCTGGCTCGAGGCCGAGGTCGACGCGATCGGCCCGGAGGCGATCGTCGCCCTCGGCGCCACCGCCACCCGATCCCTCTTCGGCACCAAGGTCAAAGTGATGAAAGATCGCGGCAAGCTGCTGAAAAGCGACCTGGTCCCGCTGGCCACCGTGACGATCCACCCGTCGGCGGTCCTGCGCGCCGGCGACGACCGCGCCGACGCCTTCGACTCCCTGGTCGCGGATCTAAGAGCCGTCGCCGACGCGATGGCCGCCTGACGCCCAGCGCCAGTCGGCGACTCGTGTCGACGGGCCGAAAAGCGGACCATGTGGCGGGTTTTCGGCCCGTCGACGTCGGGGTGGGGGCTTCTGGTGGGGGACGGGCGGGGTTCGGGGGGCGGGTGGCCGTCCGGGCGGGGGTCCGGGGCGCCTCCGGCCGTCCGAGGGAGGTCCTGGGCTCCTCATGGGGGTCCTGGCAGGCTGTGACCCCCATGAGGAGCCCAGGACGTGAGGGGTGCGTGGGAGAGGCGTCACAGGGACGTTGCGAAGTCGGACTTCCGTGAGGATCCGG
>CALCIA010000132.1 GCA_937907435.1 uncultured Actinomycetes bacterium | reverse complement strand
GCCCGGGCCGTGGCGAGAGGGGCGGGTCCTTCCCCGGGCGACAGCTTGCGGGGCCCGAGCTCTGCCTCGGGTGTCAGCTCGGGTTCGCGCTAGGAGTCGGAATCGGCCGACTTTTCCCGCAGGCGTTTCGCCACCGCGCCGGTCGCCGCGGCGACCGCGTCGAGGTCGGCGGCGTCTTCCCGGTGCTTGGGGACGTAGGCGACCAGGCTGCCGCCGACCAGCTCGAAGGCGAACTTCTCCGGTGCCGATTCGGTCAGCCAGACGATGAAGCTGGGGGAGAAGAGGCGGCGCAGCCAGACGTCGTCCTGGTCCTTGCGCACGAAGATCTCATAGCGGTCGCCGAGTGCCTCGCTCTCCAGGGTGACGCGGCGTTTGGAGCGGCGGAAGACGTCCTCGAAGCGCTCCAGGGAGCGCAGGCCGGAGCGCTTCTGGCAGTAGAGCTCGGGCACCTCGTCGACGCACTCGGGCACCTCGCTCATCCCCAGCGTGTACTCGTGGTAGCTGGTCTGGCGGTTGCCGTTGGAGTCGGTGGTCTGCTCCTCGTAGGTGTACATGGCGAGGAGGCCGGCGCAGCCGGGGGCGATCTCGCCGGTCAGCGTGCGCTTCGCGTACTGGTCGTCGCCCTTGCGCAGCAGCGGCGTCGCCGCGGGCAGGCGGGTCTTGTCGCCCAGCTCGAGCCCGCGGTTCTCGGCGTAGACGTGGAAGAAGTCGTCGGCGGCCTTCGAGTCGGCGATCGCGAAGACGACGCCGATCCCGACCGCGACGACCGCCAGCGCGACGATCAGCCCGACCACGAGGCTGGTGGTGACGAGGAAGGCGCCGATGACGACGGCGGGGACGCCGATCAGCCACCAAGTCCGCTGCATGCCCATGAGGCGCTTGAAGTGGTGGCCGCGCAGCGCGTTGGCGTCGGTCGGCGCCGCCGCCTCGATCACCGGCGGCGTGAACTCCTCGCTCGGCGCGGGAGGCGTGGGGGGCTCGGGCGTGCTCATCCCGGCCAACCTAGCGCGCCTGCCCGAGGGCGCGCCGGAGCATGAAAAAGGGGTTGCAGAGGGAGGAGGTGTTGCAAAGTGGGGGAGTGTGTGTCAGAGTGGCGCTCGAGTTGAAGCCCAGGACCGGGGTGGTGAGGCTCCTCCCACCTCATCACTCCGGTCCCAACTCTTTTCCGACCTCGACCTCCCGCTCAGAAAGGACACCGAATTGGCATTTCGGGGCCTCTACGAGCACAGCCTGGACAGCAAGGACCGACTGACCGTGCCATCTCGCTTTCGCAGCCAACTCGCTGACGGTGTGGTTCTGTCCAAGGGCTTCGACCCCTGCGTCTGGGTGCACACGACCGCCGAGTTCGAGGAGCTCTCGGACCGCTTCCTCTCGCCCCACAGCCCGTTCGGCAAAGACGCCCGCGCCCTGCGCCGCCGCTTCCACGGCGGCTCCTTCGACGAGAAGCTCGACTCGGCGGGGCGCATCCGCATCCCCAAGCCACTGCTGGAGCACGCCGGCCTGGAGGGCGAATGCGTCGTGATCGGCGCCGGGGAGTACCTGGAGATCTGGAACGCCGAGGCATGGGCCAAGCAGGAGGAAGAGCTGGACGCGGCGGCGCCGGAGATCGCCGAGGGGCTCGCCGGGGCGGGCGCCGCGTAACCATGAGACTCCATGCCGCCCGCACTCCCACCTTCTCCCACCAGCCGTCGGCCCGGCCGACGCCGCTCACGCTCGTGACCCGCGAGCACGAGCCCGTCCTGGCGCCCGAGCTGGTCGACCTGCTCGCCCCCGAGCCGGGCCAGACCGCCGTCGACTGCACCTTCGGCGCGGGCGGCCACGCGCGCCTCGTCGCCGAGCGGCTAGGCCCGGAGGGGACGCTGATCGGCATCGACCGCGACCCGGCCGCCGCCACGCGCTTCAACCGCTTCGCCGCCGAGGCGCCCTGCCGCGCGCTCTTCGTCGGCGCCGACTTCGTTGCAGGACTTCGTGCGCTGCGGGGCGAAGGAATCCGCCCAGACATGGTCTACATGGATCTGGGAATGAGCTCGATGCAGGTCGACGCCTGGGAGCGGGGCTTCTCCTACTCCTACGACGCGCCGCTCGACATGCGGATGGACCCGCGCCAGGGCTTCAGCGCCGCCGACCTCGTCAACGAGTGGCCGGAGTCACGGATCGCGCAGGTGCTGCGCCGCTTCGGCGAGGAGCGCCACGCCGGCGGCATCGCCCGCGAGATCGTCGCCCGCCGCCCGCTCCGCACCACCTCCGAGCTGGTCGCCGCGGTGCAGGCGGGGATGCCCGCCTCGGCCCGCTTCGGCGGCGGCCACCCGGCCAAGCGCACCTTCCAGGCGCTGCGGATCGCCGTCAACGGGGAGCTCGACCTGCTGGGTGAGGCGCTGCCGCTGGCCTGGGACGCGCTGCCGCTCGGCGGCCGCTTCGCCGCGATCTCCTTCCACTCGCTGGAGGACCGGCCGGTCAAGCAGTTCCTCGCCGCCAAGGCGACCGGCTGCGTGTGCCCGCCGGAGATCCCGGTCTGCGTCTGCGGCCACGAGCCCGAGGCCGACCTGCTGACCCGCCGCGCCATCGCGCCCGGCCCGGCCGAGATGGAGGAGAACCCGCGCTCGCGCTCCGCCCACCTGCGCGCCGCGGTCAAGATCGCCTTCGACACGACCGCCGGGGCGTCGAACGACGCGCCCGGCCCGCGCGGGGAGGGCCGCTGATGGCCGTCGCCGTCCCCAAGCGCCGCTCCTCGTCCCAGGCCGCCCCGGCGCCCTCGCGCACGGCGCCGCCGGAGCCGAAGAAACGTCCCCGCGACCGTCCCCGGCCGGGCGGGCGCACGGCGACGCCGCGCAAGGTCAGGACCGACGATCCGCCGCGCCAACCCGGCCGCAAAAAGGCGACTGGCGCCCGCGCCGCCGCCGCGAAGGCGATGCCCGCGCGCAAGGCCGCGCCGCAGCGCAAACCGACGACCGCGCGCGCCGCCGCCGCGAAGGCCGCGCCCGCCCGCAAGTCGCCCACGCGCCGCAAAGCCGCGCCGCGGCGCCGTCCCGCCGGCGTCATCCCGATCGCCGCCGGCCATGCCGGTCGCGCCGCGGTCGCCGTCACCCAGCTTCCCGAGTCCGGCCTGATCCACCGCCTCACCCGCGGCCGCGCCTGGATCGGCGTGCTCGGCGTGCTGCTGGTCGGGATCGTCGCCCTCAACGTGGTGACGCTCAGCTTCGCCGCCTCCAGCGGCAAGATCGACGCCAAGAACACCGAACTCGGCAAAGAGAACTCGATGCTGCAGAGCCGCGTCGCGCAGAAGTACGGGCAGGCGCGGGTGCGCGCCGAGGCCGCCAACCTCGGCCTGAAGATGTCGACCGCCGCGGTGCCGCAGATGGTCAGCGCGCGCGGGAGCGACGTCGCCGAAGCCGCCTCGCGCCTCGCCGCCGCCGGCGCCGCCGTCGTGGCCGCCGCCGAAGAAGGCGCCGCGAGCGAAGAATCGACGGCGGCGGGCGAAGAAGCCTCCGGCGAAGCGGTGGTGAGCACCGAAGCCGCGACCACCGAAGAAACCTCCGCGAGCACCACCGCCGAAAGCGAATTCACGCCGGAAGAACTCGCGATCTACGAACGCGAATACGCCGAACTCCTCGCCGCCGAAGGCGTGACCGAAGTCCCGACCGAATAGCGATGCGATGCGCCTGATCGAGCGACGCATCGGACTCCTCTTCGCCGGCTTCCTCGTCGCCTTCCTGCTGGTCGTCTGCCGCGCCTTCTGGCTGCAGGGGGTGGAAGCCTCGACCCTGTCCTCGCAGGCGCTCGACCAGCAGACGCAGACGGTGATGGTGCCGGGGCTGCGCGGCGCGATCCTCGACCGCAACGGCACCCGCCTGGCCAGCTCCGAAGACGCGGCGACGATCGTCACCACGCCCTACCTGGTGAAGAAGAAGCAGAAGGCGGCGGCGCTGATCGCCCCGATCCTGAAGCAGAAGAAGGGCGAGGTGCTGAAGGCGCTGACCTCCGAATCGGGCTTCGCCTACCTGGCGAAAGACGTCGACCTCTCGACCGCGACGAAGATCGAAAAGCTCGGCATCGAAGGGATCGAACAGATTCCCGGCAGCCGGCGCACCTACCCGCAGGGCGAAATGGCGGGGCAGGTGATCGGCGTCGTCGGCTCCGAAAACCAGGGGCTGACCGGGGTCGAGGAAGGCGAGAACTCCGCGCTGGCGGGCGAAGAAGGCGAACGCCGCGTCGTCACCGACGCGCTCGGCGACCCGATCAAGCTGGAAACGGTGAAGGAAGCCCGCGACGGCGAAGACGTCGAACTGACGCTCGACCCGGTGATCCAGGAGACGACCGAACAGGTGCTGGCGAAGGTCGGCGAAACGTACTCGCCGAAGGGCGCGACGGCGATCGTGATGGACCCGCAGACCTCGGAAATCCTGGCGATGGCGAACTGGCCGCCGATCGACCCGGGGGACCTCGCGCACGTCGAATCGAACGAAGAACTGCTGAACCGGGCGACCGGCTTCAACTACGAACCGGGGTCGACCTTCAAGGCGTTCACGGTCTCGGCGGCGCTGGAAGAAGGCCTGGTCACGCCGACCACGGAATTCACCCTGCCGCCGACGCTGGAAGTCGGCGAACGGATCATCCACGACGCCGAGGAACGCGGCACCGAAACGATGACCGTGGAACAGATCCTGGCGCGCTCCTCGAACATCGGCGCGGTGGAAATCGGCCTCCGGGTCGGGGCGACGAAATTCAGCAGATGGATGGAAAAGTTCGGCTTCGGCAAGCCGACCGGCGTGCAGTTCCCCAACGAGGAACGGGGGATCGTGCCGAAGCTGAGCGAATACTCGGGCGCGACGATGGGCAACCTGCCGATGGGCCAGGGCGCCGCGGTCACGCCGATGCAGATGGTGCAGGGGTACGCGACGATCGCCCACGGCGGCATCGAGCGCCCGCCCCAGCTGGTCAAACGGATCGGCGAAGAACGGATTCCCGAGCCGCACGGCCACCGGGTGATCAGCGCGACCGTCGCCGAAGAGGTGCGCAAGATGCTCGAGGGCGTGCTCGGGCCGGAAGGGACCGCCTCGGAGGTCAGCGTCCCCGGCTACTCGCTGGCGGGCAAGACCGGCACCGCCCAGGTCGCCGAAGACGGCGGCTACTCGAAAACCAAATACGTGGCCTCGTTCATCGGCTTCGCCCCGGCGATGGACCCGAAGTTCCTCGCCGCGGTGATCGTCGACCAGCCGGAAGGCGAAATCTACGGTGGGTCGGTGGCGGCGCCGGCGTTCGGCGAAATCGCGGCGTTCTCGCTGCCCTACCTGGGCGTGCCGCAGGAATAGAGCCCGCGAGGGCCACCCGACGCGGTACCTAGAATCGGGCACATGAAGCTGGGGGACCTCGTTTCGGCAGCCTCGTCCACGGGCCGCGTCCAGATCGTCGGCGACGCCGGCGTCGAGATCGCGAGCCTCGCCTACGACAGCCGAAAAGCGGGGCCCGGGACGCTGTTCTTCTGCGTGGTCGGGGAAAAGCGCGACGGGCACGAGTTCGCGACGCGGGTGGTCGAGGCGGGGGCGGCGGCGCTGGTGGTCGAGCGGGAGCTGGAGGTGCCGGTGCCGCAGGTCGTGGTGCCGAGCGCGCGGGCGGCGATGGCGCCGTTCGCGGCAGCGTTCTGGGACGACCCCACGGCGACGCTGAAGGTGGTCGGCGTCACCGGCACCAACGGCAAGACGACGACCGCCTACCTGATCCGCGAGATCCTCGAAGCGGCCGGGGTCCAGGCGGGCCTGATGGGCACGGTCAAGCAGGTGGTCGGCGGGGAGGAGAAGCCGGTCGAACGGACCACGCCGGAGGGGATCGACCTGCAGGAGACGTTCCGGCGCATGATCGAGGGCGGTGACGCGGCCTGCGCGATGGAGGTCTCCTCGCACGCGATGGTCCTGCACCGCGCCGACGGCATCCACTTCGACGTTGCGATCTTCACCAACCTGACCCAGGACCACCTCGACTTCCACGCCGACATGGAGGACTACTTCGTCGCCAAGCGGCTGCTGTTCGAAGCCGACCCGGGGGTGCGGATCGTCAACGTCGACGACCCCTACGGCCGCCGCCTGGCCGAGGAATTCGACTGCCTGACCTTCTCCGCCGAAGGCGCCGAAGCCGACTACCGCGCCGCCGAGGTCGAGTTCGACGCCGCCGGCGCCACCTTCACGGCACAAATCCCCAACCCCTCCCGGCCGACGGGCCGAAAACCTGACTCCTCGTCAGGTTTTCGGCCCGTCGGCGGGGAGGTGCGACTGAAGACGGGCATGCCGGGTCATTTCAACGTGGCGAACGCGCTCGGGGCGTTCGCGGCGGCGCATGCGCTCGGGGTCGATCCGGAGACGGCGGCGGCCGGGCTGGCCGGGGCGGCGCGGGTGCCGGGGCGCTTCGAGCCGATCGACGAGGGCCAGGGGTTCGCCGTCCTCGTCGACTACGCCCACACGCCGGACTCGATGGAGAACGTGCTGCGGGCGGCCCGGCGCCTGACGCCGGGGAGGGTGATCTCGGTCTTCGGCGCGGGCGGTGACCGCGACAAGGTCAAGCGGCCACTGATGGGCCGGGCCGGGGGAGTGCTGTCGGACCTTGCCGTCGTCACCTCCGACAACCCGCGCTCCGAGGACCCCGAGGCGATCGTCGCCGAAGTCGCCGCCGGCGCCCGCGAGGGCGACGCCGAGCTGGTGGTCGAGGTCGACCGCCACGCCGCGATCGCCCTCGCGCTCGGCCGCGCCGAGCCGGGCGACACCGTGGTGATCGCCGGCAAGGGCCACGAGCAGGGCCAGGAGTTCGAGGGCGGGCGGAAGGTCCCCTTCGACGACCGCGAGGTCGCCCGCGAGGAGCTGCGCAAGCTGGGCAGCCCGGCGTGAGGCTGCGCGGCGCGGAGATCGCGGCGGCAACCGGCGCGCGGGCGCTCGCCGAGGGCTCGACCGAGCCGCCGGCCCGCGCGGTCATCGACTCCTCGACCGCCGGCCCCGGCGACCTCTTCTTCGGTCTGCGCGGGGAGAACCGTGACGGCGGCGAGTTCGCGGCGGCGGCGATCGAGGCGGGTGCGTGGGGGGTGATCGTGGGACCCGAGCACGCGGAGCGACTGGGTGGCGCCTCCGCCTGGGTCTTCGCCGCCGACGACCCGCTCGCGGCGCTCCAGTCCCTCGCCACCGCCAACCGCCGGGCGCTCGGGGCGCGCGTCCTCGGCGTCACCGGGTCGGTCGGCAAGACCTCGGTCAAGGACATCGCCCGTGCCCTACTGCCCGGCCGGGTCCACGCCAACGCGCAGAACTTCAACACCGAGATCGGGCTGCCGCTGACGATCCTCGAGGCGCCCGACGACACCGAGATCCTGGTGCTGGAGATGGCGATGCGCGGCTTCGGCCAGATCGCCGAGTTGGCCGCGATCGCCGAGCCCGACGCGGCGATCATCACCAACGTCGGCCCCGTCCACGTCGAGCAGATGGGCTCGGTGGAGGCGATCGCGGCGGAGAAGGCGGCGGTGATCGACGCGCTGCCGGCCGAGGGCGCCGTCGTCGCGCCGGTCGAGGCGGGTGAGCTCGCGCCCCACCTGGAGCGGGCGCCGCGCCTTTTGCGCTTCGGCCCCGGCGGGGACGTCGAAGCCGGCGAGGTCCAGGTCGCCGCCGATGGAGCCACCTCGGCCCTGATCACGACGATCGTCGGCGAAGCGCGCTTCACCTTCCCCTTCGCCGAGCCCTACAACCTGACCAACGCCCTGGCGGCCATCGGCGGTGGGATCGCGCTGGGGGCGGACCTCGAGGAGATGGCCGTCCGGGTGGCCGGAATAGGCTTCTCTCGCTTTCGGGGAGAACAGATCAAGCTCGCCGACGGCATCCTCCTCGTGAACGACTGTTACAACGCCAACCCGGTGTCGATGCGCGCGGCGCTGGACCACCTCGCCGCGATCGACGGGGCGCGCACGGTCGCCGTGCTCGGCGGGATGGGGGAGCTCGGGCCTGAATCGGTCGCCCACCACAAGGCCGTCGGCGCCCACGCCCGGGGCCGGAGCATCGACCTCGTGATCGGCGTCGGCGCTCCCGCCCGCGAATACGACCCCGACGAACTCGTGGCCGACCCCGACGAGGCGGCGGAGTGGCTCGATTCTCACCTCGAAGCGGGGGACGTCGTCCTCGTCAAGGGCTCGCGCGCGGTCGGGATGGAGACGATCGCCGAGGAGCTGCAGGCCGCGCGCGGGGAGGTGTCCTGACCATGGGCGAAATCCTCATCGCGGGCATGGCCTCGATGCTGATCTGCATCTTCCTCGGGCCGAAGTTCATCGAATACCTGCGGGTGCGCGAGTTCGGCCAGCACATCCGCGAGGACGGGCCGCAGGAGCACCACGCCAAGGCGGGGACGCCGACGATGGGCGGCCTGATCATCTTCGCCTCGATCTGCGTGCCGTTCCTGGTGCTCTCCGACCGTGACGCGTCGGCGCTCGCCGTCTTCTTCGTCGCGCTGGGCTGCGCGGCGCTCGGCTTCGCCGACGACTACATCAAGATCATCAAACGGCGCTCGCTCGGCCTCTCCGGCCGCTACAAGCTGCTCGGCCAGCTCGTTCTCTCGCTGTTCCTCTGGTGGGTGGCGCGCCACTCGGTCGGGCTCGAACCGCGCCTCTACATCCGCATCGGCGGCGGCAGCATCTACCTCGGCCCGGTGCTCTACTTCGTGCTGGTCTTCCTGGTCATCGCGGGGACCTCGAACGGGGTCAACCTCACCGACGGCCTTGACGGCCTCGCCGCCGGCTCCTGCGCGATCGTCCTCCTCACCTACACCGCGATCGCCTTCGTCGCCAACGGCCAGCGGGACCTGGCGCTGCTCGGCTGCTGCCTGGTCGGCGCCTGCATCGGCTTCCTCTGGTTCAACGCCTTCCCGGCCTCGATCTTCATGGGGGACACCGGCTCGCTCGGCTTAGGCGGCGCGATCGGGGCGATGGCGGTGATGACCCAGACCGAGGTCCTCCTGATCATCATCGGCGGCATCTTCGTCATCGAGGCCCTCTCGGTCCTCCTCCAGGTCTTCTCCTTCCGCACCTTCCGCCGCCGCATCTTCCTGATGGCCCCGCTCCACCACCACTTCGAGATGATGGCCTGGTCGGAGACCAAGATCATGCTCCGCTTCTGGATCATCGCCGCGGTCTGCTCCGGCATCGGCTTCACGCTGTACCAGCACTCGATCGGGCACTGAGGGTCGCTGCTGGTCGGGGCCCGGAAGGGTCCAGGCCCCGCAAGCTGGCGCCCGGAAGGGACGGGGCCCCGCAAGCTGTCGCCCGGTTAGGACGCGCCCCTCTCGCCACGGCCCGGGCAGGCTGTGGCCGTGGCGAGAGGGG
>CALCIA010000131.1 GCA_937907435.1 uncultured Actinomycetes bacterium | reverse complement strand
CTGCCAGGACCCCCATGAGGAGCCCAGGACACCCACGGACCCACCTCGGACGGCCCCCGCCCCCCGCACCCCCACCTAGTCCCTCTGCACCACCAAGATCACCGCCGCGACCCTCGGGTCCCGACCGTCGATCCTCTCCCGCGCCTCATCGATCGACACGGCTTCCGTCTCCTTCCCCGCGACGATCTCAGCCACCGTCTCCAGCGGCGAATCGACCTTGACCACAAGAGCCGTCGGCCCCCGCTCCGCGCGCCGACCCTCGGCCGCCGCCTCGAGCTTCGCCGCCGTCACGTCCCCAGAGGAGCGCTGGGCATTGGCCCATCCCTGACTGAAGGCCAGATCCTGGATCGAGAGCTCCGGGCCCTCGAGGATCCGCAGGCTGGTCTCGTCGTCGCGGGTCCACTTGCGGTCCCCGAGGAGGATCGGGCGGCCGGAGAGCCAGGGGTCGAGCACCGTGCGTCCCAGCTCCTCCTCGGTCAGGTTGAAGGAGCGTGCGTGGAGTTTGGCGGTCGCGACTTCGATGTGGAAGGGCATGGTGGGGCGACGCTACCGGGTTCCGGCGGCCCCGGGTTGGCATGATGCGCGCCATGCCTTCCGCTCAACGACCAGACGCGGTCGTCTTCGACAACGACGGCCTGCTGCTGGACACCGAGTCCGTCTGGACCCGTGCCGAGGGCGACCTCTTCGAGCGCTACGACGCCGACTTCACGGCCGAGCACAAGCGCGAGCTGGTCGGTACCTCAGCCGACATCGCCGGCGGGCTGATCGAAGGCTGGCTCGGCCAGCACGGGCGCCGGGCGGAGCTGATGGAGGAGCTGAACGGCCTCGTCGTCGCCGAGCTCGAGCACGGGGTGGAGGCGATGGTCGGCGCGCGCGACCTGCTCGAACGCCTGAAGGCCCAGGGGACGCCGATCGGCCTGGTCTCCAACTCGCCGATGCCGTTCGTCCGGCGCTCGCTGGAGATCGTCGGCTTCGAAGCGATCTTCGACGTCCTGATCAGCGGTCACGACGTGGCGGCGCCGAAGCCGGCGCCCGATCCCTACCTGGAGGCCTGCAAGCAGCTCGAGGTCGAGGCGGGGCCGGGGGTGATCGCGCTGGAGGACTCGCCGACCGGCGTCGCCGCGGCGCGCGCGGCGGGGCTGACCGTGATCGGGGTGCCCTCGGTCGACGGGATCGAGCTGGCCGAAGCCCACCACATCGCCGTCAACCTCCTCGATGAGATCGTCACCGGGCTGACGCTCATTCCGTAAGCAGGCGGCGGCGCCGCAGGATCCGCTCGGCCGTCTCCAGCGCCTCGCGCACCGACCTCTCGGCGTCCGGCGCCAGGTCCCCTCTCAGCGCCCGTTCGGCGGCCGCCTCGACCGCGCGGCGGCGCCCCTCGAGTGCCTCGACATCGCGGCCGTGGTCGGCGTCGTCGAGCGCGTCGGGCAGCTCGACCAGCAAGGCCTCGACGCCGACCCGCAGCTGCAGCGCCGCCTCGCGCCGGCGGCCCGCGTCGAGGTCGGCGCGGGCGCGCAGCAGGAGGGTCTCGCAGGCATCGGCCCGCTCGCGCCCGCGCAGCAGCGCCGCGACGCGTTCCTGGGGACGCGCCTCTTCCTGGCGGCGGCGCCGCGCCGATCCGGCCGGCGCCCGGACGTCGACCTCGCGCGCCTCGCCGAAGGTGCCCTCCGCGGTCTGCTCGCCGCTGCCGTAGCCGAGCCGCACCGCCACCGCGCGTTCCGCGGTGAGCGCGACGAGGTAGGGATCGGCGACGGCCACCGCCTGGGCGTGGAGGGCGTCGTTGACGAGGGCGATGCCGGTCGCGACGACGGCGTCGATCGACGCCTCGTCCGCGGTTGCGGTGGCCAACCAGGCAGCCGCCTCCTCGGGCCCCTCGAACGGCTCGAAGGCGCGGATCGCGGTGGCGCGGGCGACCGGTACCTCCGGCGGTGTCGGCGCGGCCTCGGCGTCGCGGGTCTTGCGCCGCCGGCGGCTAGGGCGGGGCGGGGCGGCAAGCGTCTGCAGGACAAGGACGCTGTCGCCATCGCCGTCCTCGCGTTGGGCCAGATAGCGGCCGTCGGCGAGCGGCAGGGTACCGGCGAAGTCGAACTGCGCGAATCCGAAGAAGGGGCTCAAGGGCTCTGCGCACGGAGCCTAGTGCCGGGCACGGCGCTCAGTCTTCGCCGCGCGGGTGGCCGCCGAGGATCGCTTCGGCGGCGCTCTGCTTCTTCGGGCGGTCGGGCAGCGAGTACTTCGACGGCTCGATCGGCACCTTCGGGTTTTCGATCTTGCCGAGACGGTTGATCAGGTGCTCCCACTGGTTCGGCTTGAGCAGCGCTTCGAATCCCGCTTCCAGTGGGTTGGCCGCGTCGACCGGGCGATAGCCGATGTGGACGTGGTCGTAGTGGGACGGTTCGGCGAAGCTGATTTCGCCGGGCAGGTCCTCGAGTGAGATCACCTGGTGGGGCTGCATCGGCCCCTGCAGCTGCAGGACGTCTTCGATCAGTTCGTTGGCCAGCGTGCCGGGGCCCTGGTGGCCGGTGACCGGGACCCCGTCGATTTCCGGGATGTCGACCGCGTCGCCGGTCGAGTGCTCGGAGACGTTGCCGCCTTCGGTGAGGATGCTGTGGCCGCACTCGAGGGCGCTGACCCGCAGCGTGAACCCTTTCGAGCGCAGGTACTCGAGCACCGCCAGGACGCGGCGATCGATCCGGCCCGCTTCGATGTCTTCGCGGCCGCATTGGTAGATGTCGAGGCCTTCGTCGTGCAGGACGCGCTGCTGCAGCGCTTCCTTGGAGAGCAGCAGGATGCCCGCGCCGCTCAGCTTGGCGTTGAAGGGGTTCTTGCCCTTGGCGCGGTAGATCGCCGTCGCTTCCAAGAGCTTCCAGCCGTCGAGGATCGGCTTCGGGTCGATCCGCGGCGCGCCCTTGCCGGCCGGGCGGATCGAGAAGTTGATGTGCGGGTCGGAGCCGCCTTCGCCCGCCGGGACGTGGGAGAGGACGGTCCCCGCGATCACCTTCGAGCCGCGCCGGATCGAGCCCTTGCCCGCGGCCTTTTCAAGCAGTTCTTCGGCCTTCACCGCGACCTTCTGTTCCTTCGACTTCTTCTTGCCGGAGCG
The DNA here is from genome assembly GCA_937907435.1 of uncultured Actinomycetes bacterium. GTDB lineage: Bacteria > Actinomycetota > Thermoleophilia > Solirubrobacterales > 70-9 > VAYN01. The sequence continues at coordinate 2,917 of CALCIA010000131.1, read as the reverse complement.
GTCCGGCAGGGCGCGCAGCCGCGGCCGCAGACCCTGGCTTTCGACTTCGGCCGGCAGCTTCTTTTCCTTGCCCTTCGGGGTGACGATGGTGCGGCTGTCGCGCACCAGCTTGCCGAGCCCGGCGTAGGTGTAGCGATTGCCGAAGCTGTCTTCGAGGACGATGAAGTTGCCGAGCTTTTCCGAGTGGCCCATCTTGCGGATCACCCCGTCGTTGACGGCGACCACCGGCGAGCCCTTCTTGGCGAAGATGTTGATCCCGCGCGGGGTCGGCGAGGAGGAGATGACTTCGGCCGCGTTGCTGGAGATCTTCGCGTCGGCGGCCGAGCCTTCGAGCGCGGCGCGAGCGGCGATTTCGTCCGAGTAGCGGGCGTTGGCGGCGATCGGGAAGTGGGCGCCCTCGGTGAGGCCGGTCAGCGAGCCGACCAGGGTCGAGGGGATGCGGCCGTAGGCACGGGCGTAGGTGAGCACCTCCTGCGCGTACCAGTCGGCGTGGTTGTAGGCGAGGATCGCGCCGTAGAGGTCCTTCTGGCCGCCGGCGACCTTGAGGTAGTGGGCGGCGGCGCAGATCGCGTCGACCGGGTTGTAGGGGTCTTTGCGACCGTCCCCGTTGGCGTCCAGCCCGTACATTTCCCAGCTCGACGGCAGGAACTGCATCCAGCCCACCGCGCCGGCGCTGGAGACGTTGAGGTTGGTGCCGAAACCGGTCTCGATTTTGTTGATCGCCGCGAGGACCTCCCAGGGGATCCCGTATTCGGTGCCGCAGGCCTGGTAGATCGGCAGCAGGAAGGGCGGGATCTCGAAGGAGTTGATGACGAAGTTGGGGACCCCGATCGGGGCCGGGCCGAACGGCGCGATCGTCGTCGTCGGGTTGGCCAGGGTGGGGGCGCCGCCGGGTTCGAACTGGGCGCCGCCATCGCTGCCTTCGCCGAGCGGCTGGTCGCCGCCGCCGGTCGCGTCGGGGGCCTTGAGCCCGCCGCCGCTGTTGCCGCCGCCGCTCGCGTCGCCGAGGCTTTCGTTGTGGGTGACGCCGCCGCGGACGTCCGCCTGCGGTTCCGCTTCCAGCGATTCGCCGCGGCTGAATTCCTTGTGGTGCTTCTTGCTCCCTTCGGAGCCACTTTCTTCACTCCCTGACCCTGAAGTAGAGGTTGAGCCTGAGCCGCTTTCTCCGGTCGAGGGTGAGCCGGCGGTGCCTTCCGGGGCCTCGTTGGTGTCGGTCGGCGAGGAGCAATCGGGATCTTCCATGTCGATCAGCCCGTCGCCGTCGTTGTCGATCCCGTCCGAGCACTGCGTCGCGCCGAGGGTCGCGGTGGCGGGTGGCACGGCAGTGACGGGGCTCGTCGTGGTCGTCGACGGCGTGGTGGTCGTGGTCGAGCTCGTCGATCCGGAGGACGAGCCGCCGGCGCTCTTCGCCCCGCCGAGGCCGGGGAGCAGGGCTTCGGTCACGGTGGTGAGCGGCGAGGCGGCGGTCGCGCTGCCGACCGCTGCCAGGCCGAGAAAGACGGCCAGCGCCAGGATCAGTGCGAGCTTGCTCTTCATGCGCCTCATATAACGCTGCCACGGACGGTCGCGTTCACGACCAGGTCCCCTCCCAGCAGGTCGTCGTCACGCTACCGATGACTCCGGTCGTGGGCAACGGATGCCCGCGCCCCCAATATGGCCTTAACGATCTTCCACTTCATGCCGCGGGCAGGAGATTTCCATGTCTTGCGGATGTGGTCGTTAACCTGCCGTCAAAGGCTTGGGAAAGGTTGGATCTGGCGTGAGTCCTGACGAGTACGCGGATGGCGATGGCATGGGGGGCGACGGCGAGGGCCTGCGGGCCCGCTCCGAGCAGGCGATCGGCGAGATCGCCCAGGCGCTGATCGACAGCCCGACCCTCCACAACGCCCTGCAGGCGGCCTTCGGCGCCCGCGAGAAGGCACTGGAGGCCCAACAGGCGGCGATGAGCGCCCTCAACCTGCCCTCCGCGGGCGATGTCGAGCGCCTCGAGCGCCGCCTCCGCTCCTTCTCCCAGCGCCTCGAGGACGTCGAGGAGCAGCTGGACGACCTGAGCCGCGAGATCGGCGGCCTCCGTCGCAAAATGGCTGCAAAAGCCGATAAATCAGCTAGTTCGTCGAACGAGCCCTAACCCTCAAGTCGAGGGTTAGACAAGCGCGCTCAAAGCCGCCTGGGCAGCAAAAATCGCGCGCTCGGCAAGTGAATCGTCGTCGAGAGGCTCGGAACCCTCCACCTCGGTGACGATCAGGACGGCGGCGAGGGCGACGCCGAGGTCGCGGCCCGTCGCGAGCAGGGCGGCGGTCTGCATGTCGGCGACGTCGCCGTCCGGGTCCGGATGACCGGGGGAGGGGTGCAGGACGTCGAGGCTGGCGACTCGTCCGGTCCGTGCGTCGTCGCCAAGCTCCGCGCGCAGCCGTCCCGCCAGCACTTCGTCGGGCAGCGCGGGCGCCCCGGCGTCGCGGCCGTCGGCTGACCATGCCCGCGCCTCGCGGACGCAGACGAGGTCGCTGGCGCCCAGCCCAGGCGCGAGTGCCGCACAGGTTCCGACCCTCACCGCGCGCCGCACCCCCAGCTCGGCGAGGTCGCTCAGCACCAGCGCCGCGCTCGGACCACCCATCCCGGTCGCCTGCACGTTCAGCCCGCGACCTCCCGAGGTCAGCCCCGAGTACCCCCACAGCCCGCGGGCGTGGTTGCTCATCTTCGGCGCCTCGATCAGCACCTGCGCAAGCGCCATCGCCCGCCCCGGATCGCCGACCAGGATCGCGTCTTCATATATGTCTGCCGTCGGGCGCAGTCGTCGGGGCACGGCGAGCGACCCTAGACGGTCGATTCCCGGGATCGCTTTGGGTGGGGAAGGGATGGGGGCCCGCAAGCTGTCGCCCGGATAACGGACGCGCCCCTCTCGCCACGGCCCGGGCAG
>CALCIA010000130.1 GCA_937907435.1 uncultured Actinomycetes bacterium | reverse complement strand
ACCCGATCGTCACGGAAGTCCGACTTCGCGACGTCCCTGTGACGCCTCTCCCACGAACGCCTCACGTCCTGGGCTCCTCATGGGGGTCACAGCCTGCCAGGACCCCCATGAGGAGCCCAGGACCTCCCTCGGACGGCCGCGCGCGCCTCGAACCCCCACCCGTCCCTTCACCCCCCAGCACCAACCGGGTACCGATACGCACAAGCGGAGTGAATCCGCCCTCGTCGGGGTATAGGGTCGCCCCAGTGCCCGCCGCCGAGGCGACCGAACAGTCCCAGGGCGGAGCCTCCTCCGTCAGCTATCAGGGCGCGACCAAGCGCTATGGCGACGCCCGGGTGCCCGCCGTCGACCACCTCGACCTCGAGGTGGAAGCCGGTGAGATCTGCGTGCTGGTCGGGCCCTCGGGCTGCGGCAAGACGACCTCGATGCGGATGGTCAACCGGACGGTCGAGCTGACCGAGGGCGACATCCTGATCGGCGGCGAGTCGGTGAAGCGCAAGGACGGCCCGCGGCTGCGGCGCGAAATCGGTTACGTGATCCAGCAGATCGGGCTGTTTCCCCACCGCACGATCGCCCAGAACGTCGCCACGGTCCCCCAACTGCTGGGCTGGGACAAGGAGCGGACCCGCGCCCGCACGACCGAGCTGCTGGAGCTGGTCGGCCTCGACCCCGAGCTCGGCGACCGTTACCCCGCCCAGCTCTCCGGCGGCCAGCAGCAGCGGATCGGGGTCGCCCGCGCCCTCGCCGCCGACCCGCCGGTGATGCTGATGGACGAGCCCTTCGGCGCGATCGACCCGATCAACCGCGAGCGCCTCCAGAACGAGTTCCTCCGCCTCCAGGCGAACATCCGCAAGACGGTCCTCTTCGTCACCCACGACATCGACGAGGCGATCAAGATGGGCGACCGGATCGCGATCATGCACGAGCACGGCAAGGTCGAGCAGTACGCGACCCCGGCCGAGATCCTGATGTCCCCCGCCAACGAGTTCGTCGAGGACTTCGTCGGTGCCGACCGGGCGCTGAAGCGCCTGGCGCTGATGCGGGTCCGCGACATCAACCTCTGGAAAGCGCCGCACGCCCACCCCGGCCAGCCGACCTCCGAGGTGCGGGCCCTGCTCGACGCGCCCGACGTCGAAGTCCCCTACGCCCTGCTGGTCGACGAGCGCGAGCGGCCGCAGGGCTGGCTGACCGAGCGCGACCTCGCCGGGGACACGGTCCCGGCGACCGCCGACGCGCCGCTCGGGCCGGTGCTGGAAACCGGCGACGTGATGCGCGACGCGCTCGCCGACCTGCTCCAGGGCGAGTCGATGTACGCGGCGGTGGTCGATCACAGCGGCGCCGTCGTCGGCATCCTCTCGGTCGAGATCATCTCCGAGTTCCTCGGCTCGCCCGAGGCGAAGACGGAGGAGCACTCGGCGGTGGAGCGCCCCCATGAATAGCGCGCTGATCGCGCCGCTGGCGGCGGTGGGCGAAGTCGGGGAAAACTTCTTCCACAAACGCACCGGCGAGACGCTGCCCTGCCAGGCGCACCCGAACCACCTCTTCTGCTGGGACTGGGCGACCGAAAACATCCACCGCTACGGCACGCCGACCCTGCAGCAGTTCGAACTGACCGTGATCTCGGTGCTGATCGGCTTCGCCCTCGCCTTCGTCCTCGCCCTGCTCGCGCACCGCTTCCACCTGCTGCAGTGGCCGCTCCTCGCCGGCACCGGGATCCTCTTCGCGATCCCCAGCATCGCCTTCTTCATGCTGCTGCTGCCGATCACCGGCCGCGGACGGGAGACCGCGATCATCGCCCTCAGCGCCTACACCCTGCAGATCATCTACCGCAACGTGATGCAGGGCCTCGCCAACGTGCCCGAATCCGCCAAGCAGGCGGCGCGCGGGATGGGCCTGACCGACCGCCAGATCCTCTGGAAGGTGGAGCTGCCGCTGGCGATCCCGGAGATCGTCGGCGGCCTGCGGATCGCCACCGTCAGCACGGTCGCGATCGCGACCCTCGCCGTGCTCGCCCACGCGGGCGGGCTCGGCACGCAGATCTACTCGGAAGCGAACCTCACCTTCCCGACCGCGATCATCATCGCGGGCGCCATCGCGATGGCGATGGCGTTGGCGTTCGACGCGGTGTTCCTCACCGTGCAGCGGCTCGCGACCCCCTGGCGCCGGGTCGAGGCGGAGGCGGAGGGAGCCTGATGAACCTGCTCGCCGCCCTCCCCCACCCGGTCTTCGCGGGCTTCACCGGCGCCTTCGAATTCATCTTCTCCAAGCAGGAATCGAGCGTCACCGGCGGCAAGAAGGTCGGCGGCTTCGAGCAGGTGCTCGAACTGGCCTGGACCCAGATCTACGTGTCGCTGCTGGCGCTCGCCCTGGCGCTCGTGATCGCGGTGCCGATCGGCCTCTACTTCGGCCACCGAGGAGCGGGCGAGCTGCTCGCGGTCGGCATCGGCAACGCCGGGCGGGCGGTCCCCGAGCTGGCGCTGATCGCCCTCATCGCGGCGATCATCGGGGTCGGCATCCCGGTGCTGACGCTGGCGCTCGCGGTCCTCGGCATCCCGCCGATCCTCACCAACACCTTCGTCGGAGTCAGGCAGGCGGACCGCTCGGCGGTCACCGCGGCGCGCGGGGTGGGCATGACCGAGTTCGAGATCCTGCGCAAGGTCGAGCTGCCGATGGCGGTGCCGGGGATCATGACCGGCGTGCGCGGCTCGACCGTGAACATCGTCGCCACCGCGACGATCGCGCCGCTGGTCGGCGTCGCCACCCTCGGCGAATTCATCCTCGGCGAAAACGTCTACGGCACCAACGGTGTGCTGGCCGGCGCGATCTGCACCGCGATCCTCGCCCTTCTCTTCGAGTTCGCCTTGGCAGGGCTGCAAAGGCAACTCACCTCTAAGGGCCTGCGCCTGCAGGCCCAGTGATCCGCTCGTCCCAAACACACACAAGGAGGCACGCAGTGAGGTTCAACCATTACAAGCCGCTGATGGCCCTGGCGATGCTGATCGCGGCGCTCGCCCTCGCGGTCGGCATCTCGGCCTGCGGCGGCGGCGGCTCGACCACCACGGCGGAATCGACCGAAGCGGAATCCCCAGCGACGGAAGAAACCAACACCGAAGAACCGGCCGAAGAAGGCGAAGAAGGCGAAGAAGCCGGCGGTGAAGCGGAAGCGATCACCGCCAATCCGGAAAACGCCAAAGTCAGCCTGACGATCGGCTCGAAGAACTTCCCCGAACAGGAAATCCTCGGCGAAATCTATACGCAGGCCCTGCAGGCGGCCGGGTACAAGGCGAAGAGCGATCTCAGCCTCGGCTCCGAAACGGTGGCGCTGAAAACGCTGAAGGCGGGCCAGATCTCCGGCTACCCGGAGTACGCCTCGACGGCCCTCACCTCGTTCTTCAAGTTCGAACCGGAAGAAGTGCCGGCCGACGCGACCGAAGCGTGGGAAAAGGCCAACGCCGAATTCGAAAAGGAAGGCCTGGTGGCGTTCGAACCCACCCCGTTCGCCAGCGCCAACGCGGTCGGCCTGTTGAAGACGACGGCGGAAAAGTACAACCTGAAAACGGTCTCCGACCTCAAGGGCGTGAGTGAAAAGCTCACCCTCTACGGGTCGCCCGAGTGCCGCCAGCGGATCGACTGCCTGGCCGGGCTCGAAAAACTGTACGGGCTGAAGTTCAAGGAATTCAAACCCGTCGACATCAGCCTCCGCTACACGGTGCTGGAAAAGGGTCAGGCGGATCTCTCGATCCTCTTCACCACCGATCCGCAGCTTGCCGCGGAGAGTGAAAAGTTCGTCATCCTGGAAGACGACAAGAAGGTCTTCCCGGCCGGCAACGTGATCTTCGTGACCTCGAAGAAAGTCGCCGAATCGGCCGGCCCGGATTACGAAAAGACCATCCTCAACGTCCAGCAGGGCCTCACCCTGGAAGTGATGCAGGAGCTGGACGCGCGGGTCGAACTCGAAAAACAGACCCCGAAGGAAGCCGCCGCGGCCTACCTGGAAGCGGCCGGCTACGTCGAATAGGTCGGCTCGCCGACCTAGGCGGATGCCTCGAGCGGGCGGGCCTCGGCGCCCGTCCGCTCGGACATCCGGGTGAAGATCAGCCGCGCGGCCCAGGCGGCGCTGAGGCCGGAGACGCCGGCGAGCACCAGGGTCAGCCGCGGGTCGTAGGCTTCCGCCAGCCAGCCGGTCAGCGGGCCGCCGATCGGCGTCGAGCCGAGGAAGACGATCGAGAAGAGGGCCATCACCCGGCCCCGCATCTCGGCCGAGACGGCGAGCTGGATGGTCGAGTTGATCGAGGCGACGAAGACCACCGCGGCGCCGCCGAGCGCGGCGAGGACGATCGCCTCGAGGATCAGGTCGGGCATGATCGCGGCGACGAGCGCGGCGATGCCGAAGGCCAGCGAGGCGGCGGCGATCACCGTGCCGCCGGTCTTGCCCTGGTGGCCGTTGATCAGCGCCGCGGTGATCGATCCCACCCCCATCGCCGAGACCAGCACCGCATAGGCGGACGCGCCGCCGTCGAAGCTGAACTTGGCGAGCAGCGGCAGGGCGACCTGGAAGTTGAAGCCGAACGTGCCGACCAGCGCCATCAGCGCCAGCGGCACCGCCAGTTCGGGGTTCTGGCGGACGTGGCGCAGGCCCTCGCGGATCGCGCCCGGCTTGCGGATCGCGGGCGGCGGCGCCTGCAGCGCCCGCGGGTCCATCGACCAGAGCGCGGCGAACATCGCGGCGAAGGTCAACATGTTGATGCCGAAGGAGGGGACGACGCCGGCCGTCGCGATCAGGATGCCCGCGATCGCCGGGCCGAGGATGCGCGCCACCTCGATGATCACGCTGTTGAGGCTGACCGCGTTGACGAGGCGGTCGGAGCCGACCATCTCGATCACGAAGCTCTGGCGGGTCGGGTTGTCGACGCAGTTGACCGTGCCGACGAGGAAGACCGCGATGTAGATCATCCAGGGCGTCACGACGCCGAAGGCGGTGACGAGGAAGAGCCCGGCGGCCGGGATCGCCATCAGCACCTGGGTGATGAGGAGGAGGCGGCGCTTCGGCATCCGGTCGGCGAGCAGGCCGCCGTAGGCGCCGAAGAGCAGCATCGGCAGGAACTGCAGGGCGGTGGTGAGGCCGACCGCGAAGCCGGAGTTGGTGAGGGTCAGCACCAGCCAGAGCGCGGTGACGGTCTGCATCCAGTTCCCGGAGAGGGAGATCACCTGGCCGACGAAATAGCGCCGGTAGTTGGGTACCTCGAGGGAGTCGAACGAGCGTCGCAGGGCCGTGCTCAACCCTGCTCATCCTCCCGCATGCGCTCCAGCAGCGCGGCCGCGCGGGCGAGCGTCTCAACCTCCTCGGGGTCGAGCTTGCGCAGGCGGCGAGCGAGGTAGGCGCTCTTGCGGCGGCGCAGGCGGGCGAGGCGCTCGCGCCCGGCGTCGTTGACGGCGACCAGGGAGCTGCGGCCGTCGGCCGGGTCCGGGGTGCGTTCGATCAGCCCCTCGCGCTCGAGGCAGGCCAGCGTCCGCGTCATCGTCGGGCGCTTGACCCGCTCCAGGTCGGCGAGCTCGCTGGGGGTGACGGGCCCGGAGCGGTTGATGCTGGCGAGCACCGCGGTCTGATTCGGGCTCAGCCCGCTCTCCCCCGCCGCCTCCTGGCGCAGCGCCCGCGAGGTGCGCACGATCGCGTTCCGCAGCTGCGAGGCGGTGTCGGTGAGGTCGGTGTCGGGGGTCCTGGCTGCCATGTGAAAGTTAGCTTAGGTAATTAGCCTAGCAAACTAGTGTCGCGGAGGGCGCCGGCGGTCGAGCGACCGCGTTGTCTAAGGTGGGCGACATGACTTCTGGGGAGCAGTCGTGACCGACGCCGCGGAGGCCCGCGACAAACGCTGGATCGCGTTGGTCCTGCTCTGCGTCGCCCAGTTCGTCGTCGTGCTCGACGCCTCGATCGTCAACGTCGCGCTGCCGACGATCAAGAACGCGCTCGACTTCTCCGAGGACAGCCTGCCCTGGGTGGTGAACGCCTACGTTCTGACCTTCGGCGGCTTCCTGCTCTTGGGCGGCCGGCTCGCCGACCTGCTCGGGCGCCGGCGGCTCTTCATGGCCGGGCTGGTGCTGTTCGCGCTCGCCTCGCTGGCGGGCGGGCTCGCCGCCAACTCCGGCCAACTGATCGCGGCGCGGGCGGTGCAGGGACTGGGTGCGGCGATCCTCTCGCCGGCGGCGCTCTCGATCGTCGCCGTCACCTTCAAAGACGGCGCCGAGCGCAACAAAGCGCTCGGGGTCTGGGGCGCGGTCGCGGGCTCCGGCGGCGCCGCCGGGGTGCTGCTCGGCGGCGTCCTCACCGAATACATCGGCTGGGAATGGGTGCTCTGGGTGAATGTGCCGATCGGCATCCTCGCCGCCGCGATCGCCCCGACCCTGATCGCCGAGACGCGGGCGGAAGTCGAGACGCGCCACTTCGACCTCGCCGGCGCCGCCACGATCACGCTCGGCCTCTCGGCCCTGGTCTTCGCCCTCCTCGACGCCGAATCGGCGGGTTGGGGCTCCTTCCAGACGATCGGCACGATCGTCGGCGCGCTGCTCCTGCTCGCCGTCTTCGTCGCGGTCGAGCTGCGCTCGCGGGCGCCCCTCGTCCCCTTCTCGATCTTCCGCGTCCGCACCGTCACCGGCGCCAACGTGGTCGGCATCCTGGTCGGCGCCAGCCTCTTCTCGATGTTCTACTTCATCTCGCTCTACATGCAGCAGGTGCTCGGCTACAGCGCGATCAAGGCCGGCATCTCCTACCTGCCGCTGGCGGTGACGATCATCCTCGCCGCCGGGCTCGCGTCCGGCCTGGTCACCAAAGTCGGCTTCAAGCCGATCCTCGCGATCGGCATGGCCTGCATCGCCCTCGGCCTCCTCTGGTTCACCCAGATCGACGTCGACGGCACCTTCCTCGGCGACATCCTCGGCCCCTCCCTCCTCGCCGCCCTCGGCCTCGGCTTCGCCTTCGTCCCGGTGACGATCGCCGCCGTCTCCGGCATCGCCGACCGCGAGCAGGGCCTCGCCTCCGGCCTCATCAACACCTCCCAGCAGGTCGGCGGCGCCCTCGGCCTGGCGATCCTCGCCGCGATCGCCAACTCCGTGATCGGCGCGACCGAAACCCCGGCCACCCTGGTCGAAGGCTTCCAGGCCGCCTTCGCCGTCGGCGCCGGCTTCGCCATCCTCGGCCTCCTCGCCACCCTCTTCCTCGTCCGCGGCGCCGACAGCCGCGCCCACGTGGAACTGGGCAACGGAGGAACGGCCGCCGAAGCGGACTAGACGGGCGGCGCGAGGTAGAGGACCTCGACCGGCAGATCCGGCGCGATGCGCACGTGGTCGCGGTCACAGGTGACCAGCACCTGCGACCGAACGCTCGCGGTGGCCGCGATCCAGAGGTCGTTGTCACTCAGTGCGACACCGCCGGCACGTGCGGCCGTCGACAATCGAGCCCACTCGTTGAGATGCGGGTCGTCGAGCAGCAGCGGCGGAAACTCCGCGAGTCGCAGTTCTTCCCGCGCGATTCTCCGGCTGCCCCACCGAGCATTCGCAAAGCCGGCTCGTGCCTCGGCAATGGTCACGATGCTGATCGCCAAGACTCCGGCCTCCACGCGGCGCATGACGGCCTCATCCCAATCCGCGTAACGATCCGGCCTCGCCTTTCGTCGCATGAGGTGCCCGACGAAGCTCGTGTCGCAGATCAGCATTTCAGGCCTCACGTCGTCGCTCCAGCTTTTCGCCAGTAACGGTTTCGAGGAAGATGTCGTCGCTCTCATCCCACGGCTCTGGGGATGACAGCCTGGCGAGCTTCGGAAACCGTTCCTCGAATTCTCGGTTCAGCCGGTCCCGATACTCCTGAAGCGTCTCGTCGTTTCGCTGCTCGTTCGCCATCGCCGACCCAAGGAATCAAAACCACGACGCCACTTCAAGCGATGTCACAGAGTTGGCACTAATGGAGGGTGACGCGGCCTGGGCGTCGAATCAGGCGAGGTGGAGCCCGCCGTCGCCGAACAGGCCGTCCGCTACCAGCCGGGGATGGACGAGCGCAGCACGCGGGTCGCCGAACGGCTGGCGACGCCGATGCTCGTCGCCGCGGCACTGGTCATCCCCAGCGTGGCGCTGTCGGAGTCGCATCCGGGCGGGGCGCTGGAGGCGATCGCGGTCGCGCTCAACTGGATCACCTACATCGCCTTCCTCACCGAGCTGGTGGTGATGCTCGCCGTCGTCCCCGAACGCTGGACCTGGCTGAAGCACAACCCGCTCGACCTGGTGATCTGCGTCCTCACCCCGCCGGTCCTCCCCGCCGGGCTGCAAAGCCTCCGCGCCCTTCGGCTGCTCCGCCTGCTGCGGCTGCTGCGCCTGGCCCAGCTCTCGCGCGAGGTCTTCTCGCTCCAGGGCCTCCGCTACTCGGCGCTGCTCGCGCTCCTCACGATCGTCGGCGGCGGCGCCGTCTTCGGCGCCTTCGAGAAGCACTCCCAGGACCTCAACTTCTGGCAGACCACCTACTGGGCGATCACCACCATGACCACCCTCGGCTCCAACATCTACCCGACCACGACCGGCGGCCAGATCGTCTCCACCTTCATCCTCCTGATCGGCATCAGCTTCGTCGCCCTCCTCACCGGCGGCTTCGCCCAACGCTTCCTCGCCCCCGAACTGACCCAGATCGAGCAGGAGCTCGCCGAAGGCGAAGTCCCACCCGAGGAGGTCGCCCTCCGCGAACTCCGCAGCGTCCAGGAACAGCTCCAGTCGCTCCAGGTGGCGGTGGAGAAACTGGCCCGGGAACGGGAGCGGAGCGGGGCGGCGGGGTAGGGGCGGCGGGTGGCGGGACGGGCGGGGGCTCGGGGCGCTGGCGGCCGTCCGAGGGAGGTCCTGGGCTCCTCATGGGGGTCCTGGCAGG
>CALCIA010000129.1 GCA_937907435.1 uncultured Actinomycetes bacterium | reverse complement strand
CGACAGCCGAGCGCTGGTCGACTACGTGGCCTGAGCCGTGGAACTACTCATCTAGTGCCCTGCGTCATAAGTTGGTTGACAGTATGGAGGGGCGATGAGATCGTGGGCCCATGTCCACGAACGCACTTACCATCAACGACAGGGATCGCCGGACGCTGGAGTCATGGACGCGTTGCTCGACCGTCTCGGCCGGCCGGCGCGAGCGGGCCGAGATCGTGCTCGCGGTCTCCGGCGGGGCGAGCATCTCGGCCGCCGCGCGGCAGCTCGGGGTGTCGCGTCCGACCGTGATCAAGTGGCGTGACCGGTTCGCCGCCGACGGGATCGCCGGCCTGGGTGACCGGCCGCGCAGCGGCCGGCCGAAGACGATCGACGACGCGCAGATCATCGTCGCGACGCTGGAGCCGCCGCCGGCGAAGCTGGCGGTCACGCACTGGTCCTCGAGGCTGCTGGGCAGACACCTCGGGATCGGCGACGCGACCGTCGCCCGGGCCTGGCGCGCCTATCGCGTGCAGCCCTGGCGGCGGGGCACGTTCAAGTTCTCCACCGACCCCGAGCTCGAGGCCAAGGTCCGCGACGTCGTCGGCCTCTACCTGGACCCGCCCCGCAACGCGATCGTGCTCTGCGTCGATGAGAAGTCCCAGATCCAGGCGTTGAACCGCACCCAGCCGATCCTCCCGGTCCGGCCCGGCCTGCCCGAGAAGGCCACCCACGATTACAAGCGCAACGGGACGACGACGCTGTTTGCCGCCCTGGAGGTCGCGACCGGCACCGTGACCGACCGCTGCTACGACCGCCACGGCAAGGCGGAGTTCCTCGACTTCCTCAAGCTCGTCGCCAAGACCCACCCGCGCCGCAAGCTGCACGTCGTGCTCGACAACTACCACACCCACAAGCACGACGACATCAACCGGTGGCTGGCCAGGAACCCCCGGATCACACTGCACTTCACCCCTACGTCGGGCTCCTGGATGAACCTCGTCGAGGTGTTCTTCGGGATCATCACCCGCCAGGCGATCCGCCGGGGATCCTTCGACAGCGTCCCCGACCTCGTCGCCGCGATCCGCGCCTTCATCGACGCCTACAACACCCGCTGCCGGCCCTTCGTCTGGACCAAGACCGCCGACGACATCCTGCCCCGTGCCACCCGTAAACCAACTTCAGACGCGGGACACTAGTGGCCGACCTCACTCATACCTTGGACGCCGGGACGCTCCTCGAAGGTCCGGGAAAGTACGCCGAGGACCACACCGCCGCCGTCATTGGATGCGGTTTCGCGACGATCATCGTCAGCTTCGCCTTCGCAGAGGGAGCGGCCAGGCTGATCACTAGAAACGGATCGAACGGATCCGACGACGCCTACTCGCAAAACACGATCTGGAGGAAAAGCTTCGATATCGAGCGCCCGCCCGACAAGGCTGTGACGGTGTCGCTTGAGTTCGCCGAAGGTCTCCGAATATCGGGCGACCTCCGCGGATATACGCCGACCGACGCCGACGACCGTGAACTACTGTTGATGGACTGCAAGGCAAGACGGCCCGGACGCCCTGACGACGAGACCGTCGACGGTTTCATCATCGTCCGCGAGAGCCAGGTGAAACTCCTCACGGCCGCGTACGCCCCGGTGGCATCAACTTCTTCCTAGGCCGGGCGGTCGAACACATTCAGCTCGCCGCCAGCCGAATCTCTGGGTCCAGAGAAAACGGGACACTCCTGCGGCAGCGACGAACCGCGGGGAAAATGGACCTCAAGCGTTGCGCTGTCAGGCCCGTCGATCAGGCTCCAGGCAACACCCAGGTCAACAGTGCATCCATCCGATGCGCAGCGGCGAGGACGGACTGGGACACGTGCGGCGGCGCAACGCCGAGATCTACCGCAGGTCAACTAACGGTCCTGCTGGCTGATCCGGATGTCTCGCCGAGACAGCTCACTTCGATACAGGGCGTGACGCATGATCGTTCCCACCAGAGATAGCGCCTCGGCAAGGCTCGCGATGAAAAGTGCAGTGGCTAGCGAAACCACAACTGCCGTAACGGACCTTGAGGCGCCCGCAAAAGCCGTAACAGTCAGCGCCACGGCGCAAATCAGGGCACCAACGGTTAGGGCCGCCACCCACCAAAAACCGAAAAGCGAGTTTCCAAGGCTGCCCGCATCACGGAGTTTCGATACATACTCCTCGTCGAAAAATGCGGCGACAACCGCAAAGCCTGCAAGGACGATCCCGAAGAGTGCCGCCCCCAAGCTGACGTAAGCCACTCCGAGCGCCTTGACCCCGCTCAGCGTTAGGTCTCCCCGAAGGAAGAGGAACAGAACGGCACTGGCCCCGCAAAGCGCGACGGCCGAGCCCCAGGTAAAGAGCAAGCTTCCGAAACCGTAGGAGCGAGCTGCGACCCAGAAGCGGGTCGACTCGTAAAAGTCCTCACCTCCATCGTCCGGAGGCTTGACCACCTGATCGCGGCGACCGGTCACCACCACAAGCTAATCCTCTCCCTGCTCGTCCTCGTCTGGCACATCAGCTCGACCTTGCCCGTCTTCGTCCGAAGGGTTATCGGTCTCGGACACGCGAGCGTCGGCCCCCTCATCGTCCAGGTGCTTGTTCTCAAGGTGGTCGACAAGAGCTGCCGTACGGCGCTCGGGGTCGTCGGGAGCGCCCTCGATCTCATCCCGGAGCAGGCCGCCCCCCTGCTCGGAGTCGAATCGGTAATCGCGGCCATTACGCTCGGCGTCGATCTTGAATCCTTTGCCGTAACCCTCCTCGACCATCTCAATTCCCATGATGGCTGGGTTGTCGGTCGTTTCGTCTCGGCTTGCCGGAGGCGGAACTATCAGTCCTTCATCACTTTCGAGCACCGTCCGTTGCCGCGACGCGTTTGAAGCCTTCATTCCGACATCGAGAGGCTTAAAAATGTTGCGGTCTCGGGGGTTCGTCGGCCTTACGTCGAAACTCACCCGCGTCACCTTGTCCACCTCGGCGAGGAACTCCTTGTACTCGGTGGCGATCCTTATCAAGCGGCCTTTGTAAGTCTCGTCCACCGTCTTGAGCAGGGCCACGAAATGATTCACGAACCCCCTTGCACCGATTCGATCCGTGCCTTCAAACGCAATGGCGCCCGATTCGTAGTTCAAAGCGAACGCCGCCGACGCCGCGTCGGGTACCTCAACCGTTTGTGCGACGAACTCGTTCGTTAGCGGGTCGTAGTCCTCTTGGGTCCGCCGCTCCGTCTCGGGATACCCCAGTTTGCCCGTGATTAGGTGGCGATCCTCGTCGACCGACAGGTTCCCGAGCAGCCAGTCGTGTTTGTACCGGTTGACCGATTCGGCATCCCGAACCGCGTCTAACAAGGGGAACTCGGAGAGCAGAGTGGGTTTCCCCTGCCATATCTGCCCGTAGTAGATCGTAAGTCGGCTCATTTGGCGAAGCCTTTCAGATCACTCAAAACACCGCACACAACTCTGCGATCTTCCCTGCAACCCTTCATCCCGGCTACGTCAGGTCCAGCTCCAATCCGCCACCCATGCCCTCGTCCAACAGATCGACATAGACGCGCAGCGTGAACGCCGGGTCTGCGTGACCTAACCACGCCGCCACCTGCTTCACGTTGCGACTCTCGGCGAAGAGCAACGAGGTGCAGGTGTGACGAAAGGCATGGAAGGCGATCGCCGTCTTGCGACCCTTCCGCGAGCGCCCCTGGGCCGCCTGCTCGCAGATCGCGCAGGACGGTCCGGCGTGATCGTCGCCCGCAGGCTCGAACGCCCCCTCCCGGCCGCACAGCGTCTCGTAGCCGCCGGCCGGCGCGAGATGCCGACGACCGGATCGCTTCACCACCTCCCGCAACTCGACGTCCGCGACATCAGGACCGACCTGCACGTAGAGGCCTGCGTCGATCGCGGCCGGCGCCAGCACCCGCCGGTAGACGTTGCCCGGAACTAGCGGCGTGCCAACCGTCGAGCAGAAGACCGGCGCATCGTCGCCCTGGTAGGCCGCGCCGCGATGAGTAACCAGTCGATCAGCCCACGCCGTCGTGAGCGGGATGTCCCGTTTGCCCTCGTCGCTCTTGAGGTACTTCTTCCGCCGCCCCTTATAGATCTGCTCGCGCACCCTAATGCGCGGTTCGTCGCCGGTCAGGACGACGTTCTTCCAGACCAGCCCGATCGCCTCGCCGATCCGCAGTCCCGTCACCGTCAGGAATTCGAAGAACATTCGCCAGTCGGGATCGACGGCATCCAGAAAGGCGGCAAGCTCCGTCCGCTTGAGGGCCTTGCCGCGCTCCTCGTCTTCGTCCTCGGCCAGGGTCTTCGGCGGTGCCGGGATCTTCACGCCGGTCACCGGGTTGAAGTCGATCGCCCGCTCTTCGATCGCGGTGTTGAAGAGCGGAGACAACGCCCCGCGCGTCTTCTTCATCGCGGCGTGCGATTTGCTGTTGTCGAGCATCGACTTGTAGAGGCGCCGGACCTCCGCCTGGTCGATCTCCGCCATCGGCAGGTCCCGCCAGAGGGGCAGCGCGTCGTTCTCGATCGACCGCCGGTACTCGGTGCGAGTCTCCTCCTCAAAGCCACGCTTGGTGCGTCCCGCGTAGGTCTCGATCCAGTCGGGGAAGTACTCGCCGAACTTGATCTTCGACTTCGGCTTGGTATCGCCAGCGTCCTGGCGACCTTTCGCGGCCCGCGCTTCATCAAAGGTCCGATAGGTCTCCATCCTCTGGCGTCCGCGGTGTCGTCTCGGAACCGCGTAGTTGCAGTCGCAGCGGCCTTTGCCGTTCACGTTGGGGCAGCCCTGTACGTGGCGCCGATATATGCCCGGAGTCGAGGTCTTGGTCAGCCTTGCCATGGATGTCTCTCCTTCGCCTGTCGTTTGATTCACTCCCGGTTAGTCGGATCAGCCTGAACTCCCGTCCTCGCCCACCCGGCGGCTTTGACAACCGCAGAACCGCACCGGACGGAAGCGGCCGGAACCCGAGCCGCAGGCGAGGGCCGCGAGGAGCCCCGGCGCAGCCGGGGCTTGAAGGCCGCGACGCCGGTGCCACACTCGCGGTCGCCAAAGCCGCCCGCCACAGCGTCGAGACAGCAACCCGTAGGTCCCGGTGGTCAGGTGCGCAGCCCTCCACCCTGCACCAGCCATCGGTCGAGCTCCGAGCGACGCGCGATAAGAGCCGAGCCGTCGTGGTGGACCGGGATGCGCCGGGCCGAGACGAGCGCGTAGACACGCGAGCGCGGCGCGTCGATGTAGGCGGCGATCCGGTCGGCGCCCCGCAACCACCCGTCCGGCTCTCTGCCCTGAGTGCGTCCGTCGATCAGTTCGGCCGCGCGGGCCGCGATCCGCTCGATCAGCTCCTCGTCGACCTCCAGGCGCAAGGCGGCCATTCAGGGCGACCCCCTCACAGCTCGATCTCCATCGCCCGGGTCCGCTCGATCTTCCGCACCCGCTCGATCCCGATCTCCCGCTGCGCCCGCCTGATCGCCTCCTGCGCACGCCGGTGCTCGATCCGGGCCACCGCCTCCCTCGGCCGGGACCCGAGCGCCGAGTCCCGGTCCCGGATCGCGTTGCGTTGGCGGTATCCCTCGACCTCCCCGACCGCCCGGTCCCAGGCGATCCGCCCCGGCCCCTCCTGGGGCCTCTCCCCCAGCTCGGAGACGAGATAGGCACCGGGAGAGACACGCGCGGCGGCGAGCGCCATGTCGACGCGCCGGTCGAGGATACGGTCGATCGCCGCCACCTCCGCCCGCGCCTCATGGACCACGTCCGGCAACTCCTCGCGCTCGGCCTGGTGGCGGCGCAGCGCCTCCCGCGACATCGACTCGCGGGCGTCGAGCCGGCGACGGGCATCCTCATGGGCGCGCTTGGCGCCCCGGCCCCATCGCGGCGGGTCGCCGAGTTCCCGGCGCCCGGCCTCGACGCCGGCGATCAGCTCCTCGCTGTGGGCGATCCGTTCGTCGAGGTTCTCGCGTCGCCGTTCGCCCTGCGCCTCCGCTCCCGCCTCGGAGCGCAGCTCGTCGCGGAGGCGTACGAGGTCCGGCGAGGAGAGCGGATCGAGCCGCGAGCGGAGCGCCTGATCGTGCGCGGAGACCTGGGCGCCGTCGCGCTCGGCCGCGGCGGCGATGTGGGCGAGGCCCTCGCGGCCGGGCGCGTGAGGCGCGTACTCGGCGCGCTCGAGGTCGACCTCCGGGGTCGCGTAGAAGAACGTCTCGCCCCGGCTACGAGAGGCCGCGACGTAGAGCTCCTGCCGATCCATCGAGGGATCGGCCATGACGTATGCGCGGTCGACGGTCGAACCCTGCGCCTGGTAGGTGGTGGCGGCGTAGGCATGCTGGAGGGCAGGGGCACCGTCGCTCGGGTTCTCGCGCGTGAGGTAGTCGGCGTCGACCGTCACCCGCCGGTCGGTGTCGACGCCGCGCAGATCGACACTCCCGGCCGTGTCGATGGCATCGACCCGCCAGCGCTCGCGGTTGTAGATGCCCGCACGGTGGTCGTTGACGCGGGTGATGACCTGGTCGCCGACCGCGAAGCTCCCCTCGCCGACCGTGACCTCCCGGTCGCCGAGCCGCCCCTCCGCCTTCATCACCTCCCGCGCCAGGAGGTTCAGCCGCGCGACCTCGACGTTTCGCTTGGCGATCATCAGCGCGTCCTCGCCCTCGGCGAAGGAGCGCCACCAGTCGCGCACCATCTCCTCGCGGCGGGCCTCGGGGTCGGCGGAGACGACGACGCGCTCGGCGGAGCGGTAGACCTCGACCGCCTCGGCGCCCCTGCCTTCGCGGATACGACGCGCGCCCTCGCGGTCGAGGTCGTGCTCGTGACGGATCACCTGGTCGAGGACGACCGGCTCCGTGCGCGCCACGATCGAGGCGAAGAGCCCGCCCGCCTCGATCTCGCCGAGCTGCGCGGGGTCGCCGACCAGGACCAGCTTGGCGTCGGCGGCGCGGGCGTGGTCGATGAGCCGGGCCAGGCCGGCCGAGTCGACCATCCCGGCCTCGTCGACCAGCAAGACCGACCGGGGCGCCAGCCCCCGGCGGCCGGCGTCGAGCTCGGCGAGGAGGCGGGCCACGCTGACGGCGTCGAGGCCCTCGGAGCGCAGGACGCTCGCGGCGCGCCAGGTCGGCGCCGCCACCCGCAGGGAGACCCCGGCGCCCGCCCATGCCTCGGCGGCGGCGACGGTGGCGAAGGTCTTGCCGGTCCCGGCCTCCCCGACCACGACGACGAGCTGCTCGCCGCCGGTCGTCAGGCGCCCGACCATCGAGCGCTGGTCGGCCTTGACGGTCGAGGGGGTCGCGAGGACGCGGGCCACCACTGCCTCGGCGACGACGGTGTGACCGGCGTCGGCCGCCATCTCCTGTGCGGCGGCGAGAGCGTCCCGCTCGATCTCCCATACGCGCCGGGTCGTGAACCGCGGACCCTTCGCGCTCCCGCCGACCGCGACGGTCGTGTCGAGCGCCAGGAAGGCGTCGGCAAGCCCCTCGACCTCGGCGGCCGGAGCCCCGGCGGTGAGCCGGTCGGCGACCGCCTGGATCACGTCGCGGCGGTCGAAATGGGAGGCGCGGGCAGTCAGCGCGTCGGCCACCTCGGAGCCGGTCACCCTCGGCGGAGCGACCTCCGGACGCGGCCGAAGGTCCGACGGATCGCCTCGCGGTCGAGGCCGATCTCCTCGGCCGTCGACCGCCACCTCTCGCGCAGGCTCTCCTCGGTCAGGTCGCGGTCCTTGGCCCTTCGCGTCTCCAGGGTGGCGACCTGGCGGGCGCGGGCGGATGCGTCGGACGCGGTGGCGGCGAGGATCTCGGCGCGCCGGGTCGAGAAGGCACGGAGGTGCTCGGGGTCGAAGCCCTCGATCTCGGCGATGCCGTTGGCGACCTCCCGCCAGCGGACGCCGAGCCTGCGGGTCAGCTCGTGGCGAAGGTTCGCCTCGTAGATGTAACCGGCGCTCTTCGCGTGGTCGTAGATCGCCGGGTGGTAGAGCCGGGTCCAGCGGCCGTCCGGCCCTCGGGTCGCGTTGGCGAGGAGGACGTGGTTGTGGAGCTGGGGGTCGCCGGCGCGCGAGGAGCGATGGAGGTAGGCGGCGGCGAGGAAGCCGTTGCCGTGGACGAACTCGCGCCCGCCGTGGCCGCGCCGGGTCCAGCAGGCCATCCGCTCCATGTAGTCGAGCGCGGCGGCGACGGATGCCTTGTGGGCGGCGGCGACCTCGGCCCCGGCGCCCTCGCTGCCGAGCGCCCAGGTCAGCGAGACCGACTTCGGCGCCGAGAAGGTGAGGTCGAAGCCGGGGACGGGGCCACGTCCGGCGACGTGGCGGAGGCCGAGCGGCCCGCCGGTCGCCGGATGGCGACCGGTCAGCATCGCGGTCAGTTCGTCGGGGTCGACCTTGCCGTCGAGCCCCAGGTCGCGGGCGGCGGAGCCGATCCAATAGCCCTCGGCCTCACCCCGGCCCGAGTAGTAATCCTCGGCGCCTTCGGCGACCCGTTCGGTGTAGTAGGCCTCCTGGCCGACGCCGAGCTTCCCGATGGAGAGCATCACCGGGGACGTCCGGGGAGCGGGGTCGATCCGTCGCGAGATATAGCCATACCCCCTACGTCTCGCGAGCGGGGCGTTTGCACCGGGTGGAGGGCGAATTTTATGACCCGGTTGTCAGATGTGAGGCCACCTCGTATCGGGTCAGTTCAGACGCGGGACCGACGATCTGATCACGTGTGTGAAGCCTTGACCTCCGACATACGCGGACCGCCGCGCGTCGGATTGTCGGCCCGCCTCGCCGGGCGAGGAGCGGAGGCAAAGCCTCTCGCACAGAGTTTATAAATTTCTTGATTATCTATAGAAGATTTCGGGTAATCACCTACTACCGACCAAGCAATTGTCTTGCTGATTCGGGACCGCCCCGCAGACAAACACGATGGTCGCTTCATCCGGGGCGGGGCGACCAGCTAATGAGTAGTGGGAGGGATCTAGATGCGACGTAAATTGATGCACTCTCTGGGGCTTGTGCTCGTGGTGGGTTTGCTCGCAGCAGCGGCCGAGAGTGCGGCCCCAGCCAGCGCGCTAGCAGCATGTGGGAGTGCGGCCTGTGCCTTTAGCCAGACCAACTTCGAAGGATCGCAGCTGAGCGTGGGCTGTAGCAACAATGGTCAGCCGTTCTCAGGGCGTTCCGCGATCAACAACTGCGGCAACAACATGATGAAGCTGTTCAACAATGGCAGTGAAGTCGCCTGTCTGAATCCTGGCGGACAAAGGCCGAATCCCGGTTTCTTCACCTCCATCACGGTCAGCTCCCCAGGAGTGCGTTGCTGATCGACTGCCGGTAACGCTCCCTATGGTCCCTGGCGCAACGCGAGCGTCAGGGACCGCTGGGTCCCTCAACTGGCGGGGGAGGAGAAACGCGAGGCTCGGCAGGTCGCGTGCCGAGAAGATGGAAGGGTGTGCAACGTTCTGCCTGGAGCGGACATGTACCACCAAACGCTGCTTTCAGGCATCCCCACTCGCGATCGGGAGGACGATGACGACAAGAAGGAATATCGCGCGGTCACTTCGAGACGCCAATCCGGTGAGACCGGGGACACTTGACGGGGTTGAGCTCGCCGAGGTCGAGGCCGATCTCCTCGCCGAGATTGAGCTCGCCGATCCCTTCGGGGAGCCCAGTCGGTCAGGACTCCCTCTCGGCGACCATCAACCAGCTCGGCATAGTGAAGGGCGGCGCGAGTCGGCGTCATGAAGGCACGGTGATAGTGCGTGAGGGGTTTCGCTGTGGACTATCGGCGCCAGCCTCCAACAGTCTCCTATCCACTCCCCTCGGATGATCTGCGCAGCGCGCGTGTGATGGGCCGACTGCCTCCGCGATCTCGCGGAGCGTCCTTACTGCGCGCTCGGCGTCGGGCTCGTAACGCTCCTGGGCGGCCCGGACGGAGGCGCGCGGGCTATCTTGCGATCGGCGGGCATCCGGGGAGCCATGGGGCGTTGGTGCGGCCATGGGGGTCGTCGCTCTCGCGTCACCGGTCGAGGACGCCGAGGCACGGGCTTTCTGTGGCCGGTGATCCCGCGCGCTACGGCGCGGAGCTGCACGTGGCTCAGTCGAGTAGTCCGAGCAGCTCGTAGGCCTCACGCGCGTTGACCGCGCATGGCGCTAAGCCCGGATGGTCGAGGAGGTCTCTGTCGCCGCTGACAATTGCCTCGGCTCGAGATTCCCGAGCGAGCGCGACCAGGTAGTCGTCGTCGGGATCTCGCAGGAGCGCAAGCGAGTCGGTTGGATCGGCCAGGACGGTGGTCGCCTCGGCTATGCCCGTGATGAGATCGCTGACGATCGCGTCGCCCAGACGGTTCAGGAAGTAGGGCTTGCGCAGGGTCTCGTCGACCTCCGCGAGAAGCTCCGGGCAGACGATCGCCTCGAAGCGGCCCCCACCCAACTCGCGATAGAGCAGGCTGGGAGGACTCTCGCCTTGTGGGTCGATACCGCCCGACGCCAGGACGTTGGCGTCGATGACGAGCCGCCTCAACGGCCGGCGTGCCGTCTGGCGGCGCGCTCCTCGCGAACTTCGCGCGCGGCTTTGACCGCTTCGCGTTCGATCTCGTCCGAGGGGACGCTGGCGAAGCGCTCGCGAGCACGATCGCTGGCCTCGCGCCCCAACTGGATGCGGGCGGCGCTTTCCAGCAGCTCACGATCACCCTTGTCCGGGTGACGTCGGCGAAGCCGCTCAAGCAGTTCGCGGTCGAACTCGACTTTGATCGTTGACGTCGCGGCCATGCGGGAAATGGTAGCGCCGGGTTCGGCCTTGACCGACCGGGGCCGCACAACTGAGGCTGTCGGCAATCCCGCCTGGCAAACCAAATCCCTGACTAGCGTGCCCCCAACTGAGAGCATGAGATCACTGGGCAACCGCGATGACCGGGAGGACGACGATGTCGGACACCACCTGCCACATGTCGATCTCGCTCGACGGCTTTGCCGCCGGGCCGGACCAGAGTCGGGAGGATCCGTTGGGGAAGCGGGGTATCGAGGTGCATGGATGGCACCTTGGCGACGAGCGGGCCAATGAGGCCGATGCGACGGCGGAAGGTTGGCTGATGCGTCCGCGGGGGGCCTATGTGATGGGTCGCAACATGTTCGGGCCGATCCGCGGGGAGTGGGACGAGGACTGGGATGGATGGTGGGGTCCCGAGCCGCCCTACCACGCGCCGGTGTTCGTGCTCACCCACCACGCGCGCGAGCCGGTCGAGATGGAGGGCGGCACGAGCTTCCACTTCGTCACCGAGGGCTTCGACGCCGCCTATGCGCAGGCGCGCGAGGTGGCGGGCGAAGATGGCGTCGACATCGCGGGTGGCGCCTCGACCGTCCGCCAGGCGCTCGCCGCCGGGGTGATCGACGAACTCACGCTCGACGTGACGCCCGTCCTGCTCGGGTCCGGCGAGCGGCTCTTCGACGGGATCGAGTCGTTCGACTTCGAGCCGGTCGAGGCGCTCCACTCGCCGCTCACCACGCACATCCGCTACCGGCGGAAGTAGCTCCTCAGGAACTCGGTTCCGACGCATCTTCAGCCCGGTCTCCGGCCGGGCCGATGGACCCTTTTTGGCCATTGAACCTTGTGGTCAATCGCATTAGTGTCTCGGAATGAAAACCCTTCGCATCTCCTCCCGTCGTCTTGTCCTCCTACTGGCGGCCGCGGGGGCGCTCGCCGCGCTTGTCCTCGAGGTCGGCGCCGCGGGCGCGTCGCCGGCGACCGGCCCACCGATAACCCCGCAAAGTCCGGGCGAAGGCGCGACGGTCGAAGCCAGCGGGGAAGCGCTGAAGGTCACCTTCTCCTGTCCGCAGTTCGTCTACGAAGCCGGTGAAGAAGAAGAAATCGAAGTGATCCCGGAAGAACCTGAAGAACCTGAAGAACCCGAAGAAGGCGAAGAATCCGAAGAAGGCGGCGAAGAAGAAGTGACGCCGCCGATCATCGTGATCGGGCCGCCCACCCTCGGCGGGGCCGAAAACTACGCGGTCCATTACTCGACCAGCCCGACCGTGAACGCCTCCGGGCAGCTCGGCACCAGCGGCTTCGGCGAAGCCGGCGAAGGCGAATCGGAAGCGATCAAAGGCAGCAATGCCCTCTGCACCTCCGAACTCGAACTGCCGACGAAACCGTTCCCGGCGACGCTCTACGAAGGCAAGGTCTACTGGCAGGCCTACCGTGAATCGACGCTCGTCCCGGACGAAATCGAAGTCGGGCCGGTCCGCTCCTTCAACGTCGTCCCGCACGTCGAAGAACCGGAACTGCTCTTCCGCGCACAGGTCTTCGCGGGCTACCTGACCCAGGTCGGCTTCGGCTATGAAGCCGAACTCGAAGGCGCGGTCGTCGAACTCCAGGAATGGGACGGGAAAGCCTGGACCAAGGTCGCCGAAGCGCCGGGCAGCAACGCGGGCCTAAACATCTTCTACGTGAAGCCGAAGAAGCCCGGCCGCCACCTCTTCCGCCCGGTGGTGACCGCGGGCAGCATGGCCGGCCCGCTGCCGCTGGAAGCAGCCGCGAAGGTGGCCCGCAAGCCGGGCAAGGCGCGCGTCACGAGCGCCGCGGACGACGGCGCCTACGTCGCCGCCAACGCCAAAGAACGCGAAGAATGGCCGATCGAGATGAGCGTCTCGGGCGGCGGCACGGTCCTGAAGAACCTCAAGGTCGAAGCCGAAACCACCTGCAAAGGCCCGACCAAGGCGCAGAACGTCAAGCTCGAAGTGCCGGCGGTCCTGAAGCACGCGAAGATCGCCCCCGACGGGACCGTCTTCGGCGTCAGCAAAACGTCAGGGCCGGAAGTCTGGACCGTGACCCTCGTCGGCAGCCTCTTCCAGGGCCGCTTCCAGGGCGAACTGACGACCTCGCGGACCAACTGCACGGGCTACCGGACGATCGACGCGATCCTCCAGAAGTCGGTCAAGAAGACGACCAAACAGTGACGCGAGGCGGTTGACACGGCGGACATCGCCCGGCGGCTAGAGTCGCCGGGCGATGATCCCCGAAAACGTCTCCGCGCAGGCCCTGTACGTGGTCGGCGCGATCGTCCTCGCGATCGGGGTCGTCGTCGGCGCCGCCGGGATCCTGATCAGGCGGCGGCTCGAGGAAGACCACCGCGACGAGCGCTACGTGCGCGAACGCCGCGGCGAAGAGGTCGCGCAGGTCGAGCCGCCGCGCGTCGCCCGGCTGCTCCAGTACGTCGGCGTCGCGATCGTCCTCATCGGGATCGTGGTGCTGGTGGCCGGCTGGACGGTCACGCCGGGCCAGAGCTGAGCCCGCGCCACGGACGGCAAGCCCACGGGGTGCGTTCGTCGCTTGTAGTCGCATACGGGACAAGCGACGAACGCACCATGGTCTACGCGCCCGCGGCGATCAGAGCCTCGGCGACCGCGGCCGGGTCCTGGGCCATCGGCGCGTGGGCGCATTCGGGCAGGATCGTCACCGCCGCGCCCGGGTGGAAGCGGGCGAGAGCCTCGGCGTTGCCCGGCGGCACCACCGTGTCGCCGCCGCCGTGGACGATCGCGGTCGGGACCGGCGGCGCGAGGACCGACAGGGCGCTCGGCCGGTTGTGCCACTCGACGATCGCTTCCTCCTGCATGAGCAGCACCGGCTCGGGGAGCACCGCGCGCGCCGCGGCGACCAGGTCGCCGAAGCGTCGGTCGGCGTCCGCGGCGCGGTCCGGCGGGAAGAGCAGCGAGAGGAGCCGGGTCGCCTGCTCGCGCGGCGTGCCGGAGTGGTCGATCAGTTGCTGGAAGACGCCGGGCGCGGCGTCGACGGTGTCGGCCCCGCCGGGATGGGTCGAGATCAGCCCCAGGGCGGTGACCCGCTCGGGCGCCTGGCGGACCAGCGACTGGGCGACGAAGCCGCCCATCGACCAGCCCGCGACCGCGGCCCGCTCGATCCCCAGCGCGTCGAGCAGCGCGATCGAGTCGGCGGTCATCCCCGCCGCCCCGCCCACTTTGTCGCCCGCGGCGAGGGTCGAGCGCCCGAGCCCGACGTTGTCGGGGCAGATCACCCGGAAGTGCGCGGCAAGCTGCCCGAGGAAGATCGGGTCCCAGTCGGCCCCGGTCGCCGCGTAGCCGTTCAGGAGCAGGAGCGGCGCCCCGTCGCCGACTGCGGTCCAGGCGATCGCCCGGCCGGGGCCGACCTCGACGATCCCCTCCCCCGCGCGCGCGGCCGCGCCGGTCACGGCTCGACCTCCACCATCACCGTCACCGGTCCGTCGTTGATCAGCGCCACCCCCATGCATGCCCCGAAGACCCCCTTCTCCGCGCCGGTCCGCTCGCAGAAGCGGTCGTACAGCGGCTCGGCCACCTCGGGCCGCGCCGCCTTGATGTAGCTGGGACGCGTGCCCTTCCGCGTGTCCCCGTACAAGGTGAACTGGCTGACGCAGAGGATCTCGCGCTCCGGCCCAAGCGGCTCGTTCATCCGCCCCTCCGCGTCGTCGAAGATCCGCAGCGCCAGCACCTTCTCCGCCAGCCGGTCGCACTCCGCCTCGGCGTCCCCCACGCCGACCCCGAGCAGCACCACCATCCCCGCCTTGATCTGCGCCACCCGCGTCCCCTCGACGTCGACCGCCGCCTGGCTGCAACGTTGGACGAGCGCCCGCATCGCGACGAGTCTATGGCGACGCCGGCGAGGCGAAGAACGCGACGGCCCGGTCGGCGACCAGGTCCGGAGCCTCGTCGACGATGAAGTGGCCGCAGCCCTCGACCAGCTCGACCCGCATGTCGTCGGCGTGGCGCTGCCAGCCGGCCAGCATGTGGGGACGGAGGGCCGCGTCGTCGGTGCCGTGGAGCTGCAGGGTGGGGACGGTCAGGCGCTCGCGGGCGTAGCGGCCGCGGATCAGGGCCGGCTGCTCACGGAGCTGGAAGGTCCGGTACATCTGCACGCAGGCGCGGGCGCGGTCGGGTTCGGCGAGGTTGTCGCTGAAGATGTGGAGCGTCTCGGAGTCGAAGTTGTCGCGGACGACGGAGGCGCCGAGGAGGACCTTCGGGACCAGGGTGCCGCTGGTGTGCAGGCGGTAGCCGAGGACGGGCGCGGCGACCAGCAGCTGGTAGGTGAAGCGCCACGCCTCCGGCACGATCACGCGCGGGTTGACCCACGGGGTGAGGATGTTCAGCGCCAGGTAGCGCTCGAAGCGCTCCGGGGCGCGCAGGCAGAGCAGATAGCCGATCCAGCCGCCCCAGTCGTGGCCGACCAGCTTCACCCGCTCGAGGCCGAGCTCGTCGAGCACCGCCAGCACGTCGGACGCGAGGTTCTCCTTCTCGTAGCCGCCCGGCGGGGCGTCCGACCAGCCGAAGCCCCGCAGGTCGAGCGCGATCGCCCGGTGGCCGGCCGCGGCCAGCCGCGGCAGCAGGAACCGCCACTCGTACCAGTGCTGCGGCCAGCCGTGCAGGCAGAGGACGACGTCGTCGCCCTCCCCCGCTTCGGCCAGGTGGAAGCGCAGCCCGCGCGCCTCCACATAACGGTGGCGGACGCCGTCGACGTGCGGCGGCTCCGCCATCGCCCCGTTGCCTTGCTCAGCCAACCGCTGCGGCGGTGCGGCGGAAGTCCTGCAGCTGCTCGCTCATCGCCTCGAGGTTGCAGGCGACCATTTCCGGCCAGGCCTTCTCCGGGTGGTCCTGGATCGTCTTCAGCCCGTTGCCGCTGATGATCGCGACGACCGACTCGTCCGGCGCGATCTTGCCGCGGGCGACGAGCTGGGCGAGCGAGGCGATCGTGGTGCCGCCCGCGGGCTCGGTGAGGATGCCCTCGGTGGCGCCGAGCAGGTCGATCGCCTCGAAGACCTCCGCGTCGGACACGGTCCCGGCCGAGCCGCCGCGGCTGCGCACCGCGTCGATCACCAGCGGGCCGTCCCCCGGCGCGCCGATCGCCAGCGAGTGGACCGCCGTGTCCGGGGACTGCGGCTCGAGCTCACCGCCCTCGAGGATCGCGGTGGAGATCGGATCGCAGCCGCCCGCCTGGGCGACGTTGATCTTCGTCGCCGCGGTCTCGGCGAGCCCGACCGTCTCCAGCTCGTTCAGCCCCTTGTGGACGCGCGAGGAGAGGGTGCCGCCGGCGGCCGGGATCACGAAGTGGTCCGGCGCGCGCCAGCCGAGCTCCTCGACCACCTCGTAGGCCACCGTCTTCGCCCCCTCGGCGTAGAACGGACGCAGGGTGATGTTGGCGAACTCGATCCCGCTCGCCAGCGAGAGCTCGCGGCAGGCGCGGTTGGCCTGGTCGTAGTTGCCGTCGAGCTGGCAGACCTGGGCGCCGAGGGCGCGGCAGGCCTTCGCCTTCCCCTTCTCCATGTTGCCGGGGTAGAAGACGTAGGCCTGGGCGCCGGCCTTCGCCGCCAGCGCCGCGACCGCGGTGCCGACGTTGCCGGTCGAGACGCAGCCGACCTCGTCTTTCCCGAGCTCCACCAGGCGGGCGATCGCCATGCCGACGACGCGGTCCTTATAAGAGAGCGACGGGCGGTTGGTCGAGTCGTCCTTCAGGTAGAGGTTCTTCAGGCCGAGCTCGGCGCCGAGGCGGTCGGCCTTGATCAGCGGCGTCTGGCCGGCGAACTGCGCGACCCGCGACCGGGCGTCGG
Organism: uncultured Actinomycetes bacterium; assembly: GCA_937907435.1. GTDB lineage: Bacteria > Actinomycetota > Thermoleophilia > Solirubrobacterales > 70-9 > VAYN01. The sequence continues at coordinate 5,859 of CALCIA010000129.1, read as the reverse complement.
CCGATGTGATCGGCAGGAGCTCCTCGAGGCGCCAGACGTTCCACGACCGGTCCTCGAGCCCATGCTCGGCGATCACCTCCTTGGCCCGCTCGTAGTCGTAGTCGATGTCGAGGCCTTCGCCGCAGGCCGGGCACTTGAAGGCCTGGTCCAACAGCGGCGTGCGGTAGCCACAGTCACGGCAGACGAGTTCGGTCGCGCAGGACCTGGTTCGCCGGCCGATAGGCCCCTCCAGATGCTGCGTGTCGTGGCTCATCCAACTTCCTCCTTGGCTACCGCCGAAGCGGCTTGTTCTTGGCGCGACGCCTCAGGGCGCCGCATGTCTGGATCGTAAGTCTGAAACACGGGGTCGGTCCGGTCAACGTCTTTCACGTAAATATTCGGAAAACCCCTCCAACTCCGCTCCTCAAGGTAGCGGAACCATCGGGTCACTCAAAGAAGAGCGGCATTTTGTCTGTGGAACGGTTGTCTGCCCTTCGAAACGATGGGCGCACATGCGCCGTACCCGTCATCGACAGCGGAGGGCCCTGGGTTGACCCCGCAGGAGCGCTTCGCCTACAACCTGCGCCACCGCCGCGTCGCGGTCGGCATCTCCCAGGAGGAGCTCGGCGAGCGGACCGAGCTGCACCGGACCGAGATCTCCCTGCTCGAGCGGGCCGGGCGCGAACCACGCTTCGCGACGCTGCTGAAGCTCTGTGGCGCGCTGGCGACGACCCCGGACGCCCTCTGCGTAGGGACCGGCTGGGACCACGAGGCGCGGCGCTTCCTCGTCGAGGAGCCGCAGCCGGACTGAAATGCGGCGCGCGCCCACCCGGACGCGCGCGCACTTCTCGTCACGGGGGCCCCGATCCCGTGACGAGAAGAAAAAGTGAGGCGGGGCGGCGCCAACTGCGCATCGGCACCAATTTGGGACCGGGTCGTGACGAACGCGATCCCCTGCTCAGCGCCAGGTCCTCCTTTGCCACCCCAAGGCGGTTTCCCTGTCTGAGTGAGCCCCGCCTCGCCTGCCGGTTGATCCGCCGACAGGGTGACATTCATAACAGACGGCGTTCTTCCAATCAAGGCCACCTGAACATAAAGATCGCCCTGGCCTTTAGGTACGCCTCAAGCTCCCTTTCGAAGCCGTCCGTGGCCTCCTACCCGAATGCGTTCGCACTAATCCGCGATAGGCGCGGAGAACTGCGAACTCATCGGGACGGGCGAGCCGCGCTGGCTACGACGCCGCGCCGGAGAGGGCGTCGTCGACGGCGACCGGGATCGTCGTGGCGTCGGGCCATGCGCCGGGCAGGTCGTCGGAGGTGAAGCGGCCGGAGTCGATCAGGATCTGCTCGGCGGCGTGGGGGGCGAAGGGCTGCAGGGCGCGGGCCAGGAGAAGGATCGCGGCGACCAGGGCCTCGGCGTCGACCAGGTCGAGCTGGCCGCGCTTCTTCAGCTGCTTCTCGAACTGCTGGATGCGCTCGAAGAGCCGCGTCAGGTCGCGGATCGACTTGTGCAGCTGCAGCTCGGCGGTGTCGTCGGCGATCCGGCTCAGGCCGTTCTCGCACCAGCCGCGCAGCTTCTCCCGCTGCTTCTCGGTCTCGGCCGCCCTCTCGGGATCGTGCTTGGCGTAGTCGAGCTCGACAAAGCGGTCGTGGGCGTAGGTCCAGAAGCCGCGCAGGAATTTGTTCGCGAAGCGGATCGCCGCGTCCGACCAGTTGAGCGTCTTCGCCGGCCCCGCCGCCCAGAGCACCGCGACGCGCACGGTGTCGGCGCCGAACTGGCCGACCAGCTCGTCGGGGTCGACGACGTTGCCGAGGTGCTTGGACATCTTGCGTCCGTCGGCGATCACCATCTCGTGGAAGAGGCAGCCCTCGAACGGCTCCCCCGCCTCCATGTAGGCGAACTCGCCGTGATCGCGGAGCGCCTTGGTGACGATCCGCTGGTCGAAGACGAAGCCGCCAGAGTCGCCGCCCGCGACCAGCCGCTCGGCGGGCAGCCACTTGCGCGACTCGGGGTGGGTGAACATCTCCGTCGCGCGGTCCTCCGGCGGCAACGTGGCCGGGACCCAGAGGAAGAGCGCGTCGAAGTGGCAGTCGAGCGTGTCGGTCTCCCGCTTCGCGGGCTTGCCGCACACAGGGCAGGCCACGTCGACGAAGTCCGGGCGCTCCGCCAGCGGGTTCCCTTCGCCGGTGGCGACCAGGTCACGCGGCAGGACGACGGGCAGATCGGCCTCCGGCACCGGCACCGGCCCGTGATCGGGACAGTGGATGATCGGGATCGGCGTCCCCCAGGAGCGCTGGCGCGAGATCGAGAAGTCGTTGGCGCGGTAGCGCTTGGTGTCGCGGGCGTCGGAGACGGGAGCGCCTGGAGCCTCGTCCCCGAGGGTCTCCCCCGGCTCGACCCTGCCGGGGAAGCGGGCGGCGATGTCGGCGTCGGCCTCGTCGACCGCGGGGATGCCGAGGGCGGCCGTCGGGCCGAAGCGGGCGTCGACCAGCGGCGAGATCAGGACCGGCAGCTGCTCGCCGCCGGGGCCGGGGACCGAGCGGCCGGTGTCGATCACCGGCACCGATTTCGCGTCGCGGGCGCTCCGCTCCCAACCACCGGAGCGCAGCTGCTCCAGCTCCTCGCGCACCCCCTCGCCGCCGATCCAGGCCTCGACCTCGGGGTGGCGCGGCGAGAGCAGCACGAAGCTCGCGAGGCCGGCGGCGTCGGCGTGCGGGGTGAAGACCGTGAGCGGCCCGCCCGGGCCGTCCAGCTCGAACTCGACCCCGTCCGCCCGGCCGAGGATGTAGCGCTGGGTGGCGAGCGCCAGCTCGTCCCACGGCTGCTCCTCGAGCCGCGCCATGTTGGCGTCGTTCTCCTCCAGGTAGGGCGTGATCTTCAGGAACCAGGTCGGCCGGCGGATCAGCCGCACCTCGTTGTGGCAGCGCCAGCAGGTCCCGCCCTCCTCGACCTGGATCGTCGCCAGCGTCGTCTGGCAGGTGTCGCACCAGTCGACGGTCGTGTCGTCGAGGTAGATCAGCCCCATGTCGTAGAGCGTCAGGAAGAGCCACTGGGACCAGCGGTACTGGCCCTCGTCGGAGCTGTAGAAGACGCGGTCGTAGTCGAAGCTGTAGCCGAGCCGCTTCATCTGCTCGAGCATCCGCTCGCCGGACTGGACGACCCACTCGGCCGCGGGCACCTGGCGCTCGATCGCCGCCAGCTCGGCCGGCAGCCCGAAGGCGTCGAAGCCGAAGCCCATCAGCACGCTGCGCCCGCGGGCGCGCTGGAAGCGGGCGTAGGCGTCACCGATCGTGTAGTCGCGAACATGGCCCATGTGCAGGTTGCCCGAGGTGAACGGGCTCGAGGACTTGACGTAGACGCCGTGCTCGCCGTCGGGCGGCGGCGCGGGCGCGTCGTAATCGCCGCGCTCGACCCAGGCGGCCTGGCGCGCGGCCTCTACCTCCGCCGCGTCGTACGGCGGCTTCCTGCGGACGCTCTCGCTCATACCATCAACGTTAGCTGAGCGGGGAAGGGCCTCAGCGCGCGCTCGCGGCGCCGCTCAGGCGAAGGTCCAGAGCTTGTTGCCGAGGAAGTTGAACGGCATCGCGACGGCGACCGCGATCGCCTGGGCGGCGATTTCGTTGAGCGAGGCGGACTCGACCAGCAGCTCCAGCACGACCAGGTTGATGACCAGGGCGCCGACGCTGACCACGGTGAAGCGGATCGCCTGCTCGTGGGCCAGCCCCTCCCCCGGGCCGAAGGTCCAGTGGCGGTTCCAGAAGAAGTTGTTGCCGAGCGCGACGAGGAAGGCACCGACCGCCGCCGCCGCGTGATAGATGCCGAGGTTCGAGGCGAGGAAGGCGAAGACCAGCAGGTTGATCACGTAGCCGGAGCCGCCGACCACGCCGAATTTCACCAGCTGGATCCAGTTGTCCGGCTTGCGCGCGGCGTGGTGCAGCCGCACCGCCAGGTTGGCGTGTTCGCCGCCCAGGCCGCCGCCGCTCATCGTGCCGCCGCCCTGGCCCGCGCCGCGGCAAGCGCGATCGGCGGCGCCGTCCGCGCGTTCTCGCCCAGCGTCAGGCGCGCGGCAGGCGGGCCGTCGAGGACGACCGTGTTGGTGGCATAACCGGTTGGCAAGGCGTTCAGTTCGTGCATCCAGAGCGGGACGGGCCGGGGCGAGACATAGCGGGCGATCGTCAGGCGGCCCAGCCGCACGATCCCCACCGGGCGAAACACCGACGGAAGGTTAGCGTTGCGCTCGGCGACGACGCGCTTGCCGACCAGGTCGACTTCCCGCACCCGTTCGGCACCGCCGTACCAGCGCATCGCGCCGTCGTCCAGGTACCAGCGCAGCGGGTCGCCGGCGAGGCGCCAGCTGACGATCGCCCGCGGCACCCGGGCCGGGCCGAGCGCGCTCGCGACGCCCCGGTAGTCGGGCCGCTGCAGGTTCGGCGTCTGGGTGACGTAGACGTCGAAGGCGAGCCAGTAGGAGCAGAGGGCGATCGCCACCAGCAGGCCGCCGAGGCGGGCGCGGGCGGCGCCGAGGCCGAGCGCCACCACGGCGGCGAGCGGCACCAGCGCCGGCAGCAGGTTGCGCTCGACCACGTAGTCCTTGCCGACCAGCGCCGCCGCGCCCGCCAGGGCGAGGACGCCGAGCCCGACCGCGAGCCCGAGCGCGCCGCCGCGGCGCTCCCGCCGGGTGCCGAGGACGAGCAGCGCCAGCGCCGCGAGCCCGACGCCGATCGCGGGCAGCACCGCATAATGGACGCGCGGCGGCTCGGCGATGATGTGGCCGGTTTCGCCGATAAGGAAGCTGACCCCGGTCTCGAAGAAGCGGTTGCCGAGCGGGCTTTCTTCGATCCAGCCGATGTGGTCGGGGTTGGCCTGGGCGGCGATCAGCGGCAGCAGCGCCGCCCCCGCGGCACCGACCGCCGCCAGCGCCGGCAGCAGCGCCTTCCAGCGGTCGCGCAGCGCCACCGCCAGCCAGGCCGCCTCGATCCCGACCGCGAAGAAGGCGAAGTAGTGGCTGCCGAGGGCGAGCGCCGAGCTCACCGCCCAGAGCGCCAGGTCGCGGCCGCTCCGGGTGTCGAGGGCGCGGACGAAGAAGAGGAACGAAAGCGCGCCGAAGAAGACCAGCAGCGCGTAGGAGCGGGCCTCCTGCGAGTACCAGATCAGCATCGGGTTGAAGGCGAGGAGGCCGGTGAGGACGAGGCCGACGCGGCGGCTCGCGAGCTGCCGGCCGATCGGGTAGCCAAGCGGGACGACGAGCGTCCCGAGCAGCGCCGAGAGCGAGCGGATGCCGAACTCGTCGCGGCCGAACGCCTTCGCCCAGCCCCAGGCGAGTACGTAGTAGAGCGGCGGGTTCGACTCGCTGACCTTCACCTCGTGCAGCATGTGGCCGAAGCTGCCGGGGATCACCCGCATCACCGTGATCACCTCGTCGTGGTGGAAGCTCTGCACGCCGAGCGGCGCGAAGCGGATCGCCGCCCCGGCGGCGGCGAGCCCCGCCAGGACGAGGAAGACGGCCCAGCGACGCGGGGCCGTCGCCTCCTGCGATTCGCCTAGGGCAGCCGGAAGAGTGACCGCGGAGTCGTGCACAAATCCGGAGCTTCCGCCTGCGGGATAAATCCATGATTAAGGGGGCGGGGCATGGTGGCGCGCGGGAAGGGATGGGGGCTCGCAAGCTGTCTCCCCGGGAGGGTCCAGGCCCCGCAAGCTGTCGCCCGGGAGGGACGGGACCCCGCAAGCTGGCGCCCGGTTGGGGACGCGCCCCTCTCGCCACGGCCCGGGCAGGCTGTGGCCGTGGCGAGAGGGGCGGGTGTGCGGAAGGTGTGGAGGATCGTGCCCGGGGGCGTCACGGGAGTGCGTCGGGAGTGGCACGGATCCGTGACGGGAGTCAGA
>CALCIA010000128.1 GCA_937907435.1 uncultured Actinomycetes bacterium | reverse complement strand
GGGGTCACAGCCTGCCAGGACCCCCATGAGGAGCCCAGGACACCCACGACCCATCCCGGACGGCCGCCAGCCCCCCGGACCCCCACCGCCCGGAACCGACTGCCCCCGATCATGGAGCTCATCTAGTCGCCGGCCCGCTCGCGGACCGAGGGGGAGGCGAACTCTTCGACCTGGTAGCAGGAGACGACCAGCCCAAAGGGAGCCGGGGCGGTTTCGATGCCGGCGAACTCTTCGTGCTTGGTGATGCACTTGTTCGCTGAGGAGCGCAGCGCTTCGCTCCAGTAGGGCTTGCTCCGAGCCGAGGAGGTCATGTCGAAGGAGACGGCGACCGCGATCAGCATCAACGCGGTGCCGGCCAGGGCCGGCCAGTTGGAGCGCAGGCCACGGCCCACGCGGTCGCGGAAGGCACCGTCAAGGAGGGCGACGAAGGCGCCGAGGAAGAGCAGCGAGGGGACCAGCGCATAGCGGCTGGCGGTGCCGCCGGAGGTGCCAGGCGACCAGAAGATGCTCGGCCCGATCGAGCGCTGGTAGGCGGAGAACATGAACATCCCGAAGGAGATCGCGATGGTCAGCGGGACGAACCAGCGCGTGCTGACCGGGGCACGGCGCAATCCCAGCACCAGGGCGACCACGAGGGCGACGCAGAGGAAGGTCAGCCACCCCCAACCGAAGACGTCCCAAAAGCCGCCGCCGAGCCGCTGGCCGAAGATGCCACCGTCGATCACTCGCTGGACCAACGCCGTCCAGATGTGCCGGGACCACATCGTCGTCCCCTGGTCCTGCCCGAGGATGACCGGGATCTGAGCCAGACCGCCCGCCGCCCAGCCGGCGGCGACGAGGGCGGTGCGCGGCTCGCGTCGTGGCGAGATCGAGAAGATGCGCAGGGCCGCGACCGGCAGGAAGAACCAGACGCCCGGCGTGCTGAGCCCGGTGAGCACCATGAAGGCGCACGCCAGCGCCGCCCCCCACCACGTCTTCGGTCGCAGGAAGAGCAGCCAGAACGCCCCCACCAGCAGGAACCAGGGGACGTAGGCGGCCGAGTCGAGCGTCTCCTGCCCGGCGGTGGCGGCGAGCGCGGTGGCGATCGCGAGGCCGCCGCGCAGCCAGGGATCGCGCATGTGGCCGGCGCTCCCGTACCAGACCGCCAAGCCGCTGAGCGCCGCGCAGAAGGCCGAGAGGACGGCGATCGCCACGGCGGCGTCCTGCAGCGGGATGACCGTGCCGAAGCCGCCGATCAGCCGCGGCACCACGTTCAGGTAGCCCGCGTACGGTTCGAAGATCGAGTGCCAGAAGCCGTGGGTGAACGCCGACTCCATGAAGACGGTGGCGTCCTCGGCCCAAATCGTGCGGTACCCGTCGGTGCCGAGGCGCAGCACCGAGAGCGCCGTCGCGATCAACAGGAAGAGGCCGACGACGACCGCGCCTTCGCCGAACGAGAAGCGCGGGCCGCCGTCCCCGGCCGGCGGGAAGAGTCCCTCGTCGACCTTGCGCCGCAGCCTGCCGATCGTGCCGCTCTGTCCGGCCGCGCTCATCCGCGCTTCAGCGCCGGCACGGCTGACCCGCGCTTGCGCCGTGGCGGCAACGCCGCGGGCCGCTGCGAACCGCCGATCAAGGGCCGGAAGAGGACCCAGGCGATGCCGAGCACGGCGAGCGCGGTGATCAGCCCGTTCAGCACCGAGTAGCTGGTGCCGGCTTCCGGCGGTTCGAACGACGGCGCGTAGAGGAAGAGCACGAAGAGCACGTTGACGATGCCGAGGCCGACCGCGAAGCGCGGGTAGATCGAGCGCAGCCCGACGATGCAGCCGACCGCGCCGAGCAGGGGCACGGCGAGGCTGCCGACGTGGATCGTCGTGCGCGCGTCGGGGGTCCCGAACAGGAGCAGCCCCCAGCTGATGCAGGCGATCGCGAAGAAGGCGAAGCAGAGCAGCGCGAAGCGCCACTCGTCGGGGTCACGCTTCTTCTTCGCCAGCCAGGCGATCAGCATCGCGATCGGGCCGATCAGGAGGATGCCGAGGAACGGGAAGAGGCTGAAGAAGCGGTCCCAGCGGACCTTCGCCATCGCGATCCCCGGATAGCCCGCTTCGAGCCACGCCTTGCCTTCGTTGAATTCGTTTTTGGTCCGGGGCCACCCGGCCATTTCCTCGAAGTTTTCCTCCTTCAAGGTGATCACCCCGTCCAGCCCCTGTTCGGAGTAGCCGTTCTCGATCGCTTCGACCGTGCCTTCCGGGGTGACTTCGGTGACCCCGCCGAGCTGCCACTTGAGCAGGCGGTTGCCGGGCGGGTCGCCGTGTTTCTGGTAGTAGCTCCACGGCAGGTAGAGGACGAGCAGCGCGGCGCCCGCGACGGCCAGCCAGCGCCAGCTGGGGATGCCGCGGAAGAGGGCGAAGATGGCGAGCGGGATGACGCCGAAGACGCTCGAGCCGTGCGAGAGCATCGAGAGCCCGAGCAGCGCCCCGATCAGCACGCCGATGCGCCAGTCGCGCCGGTCCTGGCGCCACTCGGGCGAGAGGATCACCGCCAGCGCCGCCAGCAGGAAGGCGGCGGCGATCAGCTTCGGCCAGACGAAGAAGCCGTGCACGATCGCGATGTCGGAGATCATCGCGACCAGCATCGCGATCGCCCGGGTCAGCGGCCGCAGCTTCACCGCGACCAGCACCGCCCACATCCCCGGGATCCACAGGCACTGCTCGATCACGCAGAGGAGCTGGTAGTGAAGCCCCTGCGCGGTGTTCATGAAGCCGCGCTGGGCGAGCGTGTAACCGACCTGCAGCGGCGGCCGGTCGCTGAACAGCCATTCGGCCGGGTATTCGGGCGGGTGCTGGTGGCCGTGGGTCGCGAACCATTCGGTGAAGTAGCGGGGGATGTCGTTGTCGGAGGGCAGCTGACCGGAGAAGCGCAGCGCCGACATCGGGATCGGGTTGTGGTAGCCGCCGTGGAGGAAGCCGAAGAAGACGACGAAAGCGCTGCCGAGGATCCAGAGCAGGAGCGGCGTGCGCAGCTGCCGCAGGATCTCGCCGTCGAGCCCGCCTTCCTTCCAGCAATAGACGATCGCCAGCACCGAGCCGCCGGCGAGCAGGAACGAGTAGGTGGTGCCGACGTCCTTGGTCGCGAAGTAGGCCCAGAAGGCGATGTAGGAGAGGACGCCGGAGGCGACCAGCCCGACGCCGATCAGGAGCGGTACCGACTTCAGCCCCCGCCGCATCGCCAGCAGCACCGCGGCGACGGCGGGCAGGCCGATGAGGAGGCCGTGGGCGACGAACCCGGCGAGCAGCAGCCCCGTTTCCTTGAACATCAGGCGCGCTCCTTGTCCTCGTCCAGCTCGACGTCCTCGGTCAGCTCCTCGATCGAGGCGAGCGAGACCGCGCGGGTCTGCGAGAAGAGGACGAAGAGGCTGACGAAGTTGCCGAGGGCGATCAGCGAGACGATCAGGGCGCCGAGGGCGATGTAGCTGGTCCAGCCGGGGATCGAGGAGTCGGTGAAGTACTTGAGGAAGACGACGACCGCGGCGAGGACGACGCCGAGCAGGCCGAAGAGGACGAAGGCGGCGAGGGCGCGGATCGCGATCCGGTCGGTGAACGGCATCAGCATCCGCAGCCCGTGCATCGCCAGCTTGCCGTAGGTCATTTTCGACTCGCCCTCATAACGGCGGCCGCGTTCGCAGGGGACGTAGGCAACCGGCATGTCGAGCGCCAGGATCGCCGAGGAGTAGGCGAGGTCGAAGGTCGGGTGGAGCAGCGCCCGCTTCGCCACCCCGCCCGGCATCACCGCATAGTTGCCGGTCCGCACGGTCGCCCCGGTGAGCGCGCGGAAGAGCAGTTTGAAGCCGCGGTAGAGGATCTTGAAGGCGGGCGGCTCGTGGCGCTTGGTGCGCAGCGCGAGGACGACGTGGCGCTCCGGCGCCTCCCCTTCGTCGAGCGCGGCGAGCAGGCGCGGCAGGTCCTCCGGCCGGTCCTCCCCGTCGGCGTCCATCGTCACCACCGCGTCGTCGTCGGCAAAGCGCGGCAGCAGCTTGCGCAGCGCGTAGACGATGCCGCGCTGGTGGCCGAGGTTGAAGGGCGGCTGCAGGACGATCACGTCGCCGAGCCCCTCCAGCTCCGGGATCTTCGGGTCCTGGCCCGCGGTGTCGTCGATGACGACGAAGCGCAGCGGTCCCCGCGCCACCCCGGGCTCCGCCGCCAGCACCTCGAGCAGGCGCTCGCGCAAGATCCGGAAGGAGCCGGTGTCGCGGTAGACCGGAGTGACGACCCAGGTGGTCACGGTCGCGTCACGACTTCGATTCGGCCGGGCCTTCGCGGCGCAGCAGTTCGTATTCGCCCCACTTGCCGATCAAGGTAAATCCATGTTCGAGGTATTTCACCAGCGGACCTTCACCAAGTCCCCAACCCGCCGCACGTTCGTTGTTGCGCAGCAGGCACAGTCCTTCGATCGGCGCGATGTCTTCGATCACCTTTTCCTGCGCTTCGTCGTCGAACAGCGTCTCCCAGCCGGTCGCGGTCAGGGACGGCGGTTCCTGTCCCGACCAGAGGTAGAAGCTGTCCATCCCCGGCTCCATCTGCGTCGCCGCGCATTCGGTGCGCATCGCGTTGGCGACGTCCTCGTACATTTCGGCTTCTTCGACGCTGCCGACGTGGATGTCGTGGGAGCCGGGCAGGTTCAGCGCGTTGGGGGCGCTCGAGTGATAGCCGCCGCGCGCCGCCTTCAGCGGTTCGCGCAGGTAGACGTTGGCGGTGAACCAGCCGAAGACGACCACCAGCAGCACCGCGAGGCCGGTCAGGGCGAGGACGTCGGTATCGGCGATCAGGCGGCGCAGGCCGAGCATCCCGTTGGCGACGCAGAGCGCCCCGACCGGGATCAGCAGCACCACCGCGAGCAGCGTCTGGCTGCCCGCCACCGGGTAGGCGTGGAGGGTCTGCAGGACGGCGAGCAGCGGCAGCAGGAGGCGGGCGAAGGTGGGGCCGGGGCGCTCGCCCGGCGTCGTCACCAGCAGCGCCACCCAGACGAAGGGCAGCAGCGTGAACTGGTAGCCGGAGGCCAGGTTGCTGTTGAAGGGCAGGAGCTGGCCGGTGACCGAGAAGGCGAGCGTGAAGCCGACGACGATCGAGAAGAGCGACCAGGCGGCGAGCCAGGCCGGGGTCGGCTCGGCACTGCCGCGACGGCGCGCCGCGTACCAGTAGGCGAGCGCGGCGCCGACCCCGATCACGTCCATCGCGTAGAGCCGGCGCGAGAGGTTCAGCGGGATCGTGAAGGCGTCGGACTGGCGCAGCGGCTGGCGGATCACTCCTTCGATCAGCCCGTGGACGCTGGTGCCGGCGCCGAGGATCGCGATGCAGGAGACGACCGCGAGGACGACGAACCCGCCGACGAGCCAGCGCAGCTCGCCGCCGGCGCGCCGGGCCGGCTGGTTGGCGCGCAGCGCGATCACGACCGCCAGCGCGGCGGCGAAGACGTGCAGCGCGTAGTGGCGTGCCCAGCCTTCGTCGAACTTGCTCAGCATCAACAGGATCGGCACCGCCATGAAGAGCAGCTCGAGCACGATCCGCGGCCAGCGCCGTCCCCACAACGCCTGGTAGCTGACCGCGCAGGCGAGCGCGACGGAGATCGCGGCGAAGGCGCCGACGTTGATCTTGGTCAGCACCAGCGCGGCGACCGCCGCGCCGAGCAGCGCCATCGCGTAGGGCGATTCGCGCTCGCGGGCGAAGGCGGCGATGAGGACGATCACGGCCAGCAGCAGGCCGATCAGGCTGACCGGGTGCATCGGCTCGTTGGTCAGCACTTCGAGCGCCGAGAAGGTGAGGATCTGGGTGCCGAGCCCGAGCACGATGCTGCGCGTGATCTTCAGGATGCCGAGGCCGAAGCCGAGCCCCGCCAGCACCCACACCACGGTCACCACGTTGCGGCCCGCGTCGTGGGTGACGGGGATGCCGAAGATCGAGAAGAGGCCGCCCCAGAGCTCGTAGTAGAAGGGCCCGTACTGGGTGAAGACCTGGTCGTAGAGGTGGCCGTGGTTGACGAAGGACTTCAGCGCGGTGAGCATGTAGCCCTCGTCGTCGTAGGACTGGAACCCGTTGAACATCCGCGGGTGGGCGATCAGCGCGGTGATCGCGGTGACGACGCCGAAGGCGATGAGGGCGACGACGAGGCGGACGCGCCGATCCCCGGCGAGCGCCGCCGCGCGCGCGGCGAGTACGTCTGGGTTCAAGCGGCTCACGCTAGCGACCGGCGGGGCGTCCGCGCTGCGGCGCCGCGGATCCGCCGGCGCAGCAGCGGCACCTGCCAGGTCGCCTCGACCGCGATCGCCGCCGACATCTTCGACTCGCCGACCTGGCGATCGCGGAAGACGATCGGCACCTCGCGCACGGTGAAGCCGGCGCGCAGGGCGCGGTAGGTCATCTCGACCTGGAAGACGTAGCCCTTGGCGACGACCGCGTCGAGGTCGATCGCCTCCAGCACGGCCCGGCGGAAGCACTTGAAGCCGCCGGTGAGGTCGCGCTGGCGGACGCCGAGCACGAGGCTCGCGTAGAGGCTGCCGCCGCGGCTGATCGCGCGCCGCAGGAGGCTCCAGTCGGTGACGCCGCCGCCGGCGACGTAGCGCGAGCCGATCACCAGGTCGGCGCTCCGCGCCGCGTCGAGCAGGCGCGGCAGGTCGCGCGGGTCGTGGGAGAAGTCGGAGTCCATCTCCAGCACGAACTCCGCGCCGGCGGCCAGCGCGTGGCGGAAGCCCGCGATGTAGGCGGGACCGAGCCCTTCCTTGCCGGCGCGGTGCAGGACCTCGACCGCCGGGTCGGCGGCGGCGAGCTTGTCGGCGATCTCACCGGTGCCGTCGGGCGAGTTGTCGTCGACGACGAGGATGCGAGCGTCGTCGGGAAGGTTCGAGCGCGCCGCCTCGACGATGGCGGCGATGTTTGCCGCCTCGTTATAGGTCGGCAGGACCAGCCAGGCGGGCCCTGCCACCGCGGGGGAGTCCATCGTGTCCATTTTATTCACGGCCTCTGGATACTTGACTTGTCCTAAGGGTCCATTGGAGATGAGCAGCGCGCGCACACCACCGGCGGCGGGGGAGCTACACGTATGGCGCGTGGAGCCGGCCGGCGACGACCCCCGCGCCGGCGCGCGGCGAGCCCTGGCCGCGATCCTGGCCGAGTACCTGGGGGGCGCGGCGGGCGCGGCGCGGACCGAGATCGAGCTGAGCGTCGCCCAGGACGGCAAGCCGCGGCTCGCGGTCGCGCCGGAGCGCCTCTCCTTCAACCTCTCGCACTCGGGCGACCTCGCCCTGATCGCGATCGCGCCGGGCGGGGTCGAGGTCGGCGTCGACCTCGAGCGCCTGCGATCGCGCCGCGACCTCGCGCGCCTCGCCGAGCGCTGGCTGCCCGCCGCCGACGCCGCGGCCGTCGCCGATGCGCCCGCCGGCCCGGAGCGCGAAGCCTCCTTCTACGCCGCCTGGACCCGCCACGAGGCCCGCGTCAAGTGCGTCGGCAGCGGCCTCGGCGGCCCACCCCCCGGTCCCGACGTCATCGCCATCCAGCTGCCGATCGACGCGGGCTATGCCGCCGCGGTGGCCGTCGACGGCGGCACGGAAGCCGAAGAGCCGCGCGTCGTGTTGCGCAATTGGGATCCCCGCGGGCGCCGGGAGGGCTAGGTGAGTTGGTCCAGGACGGGGGGCGGGGGTTCGTGGGCCTGCGGCCGTCCAAGATGGCGCGTGGGTGTCCTGGGCTCCTCATGGGGGTCCTGGCAGGCTGTGATCCCCCATGAGGAGCCCAGGACGTGGGGTGCGTGGGAGAGGCGTCACAGGGACGTGAGGAAGCCGGGCTTACGTGAGGATCAGGTCCGGGAGATTCCACACCTCGGCCTTTACGGTCACGAAGATGCCGGGAACGTCACATTTTCCGACCCTTGGAGGCCCTTCTCGGACCGGAATGCGGGGGTCGGAATCGCGGTGCGTGGATTACCCGTCCTATAGCACGGTCAACTCACGCAGCGCGTGAGTCGGTGTTGTGCAACACGGGAGGAAGCCCGACGATCCCGGCAGATCTGTGACGGCGCCCGACTCCCGTCACGGATCCGTCACCCTCCCGTGCCCCTCCCGCGACGATCCCTCCACTTGTTCCATACCCGCCACTCTCGCCACGGCCACAGCCTGCCCGGGCCGTGGCGAGAGTGGCGCGTCCCTTCCCCGGGCGGCAGCTTGGGGGGCCACGAAGCTTGCGGGCCCCCGCCCCGCCCCGCCCCACCTGGCGTTCGCACTTCTTTCCGCTATCCCGTCATTTCTGCGAACGCGCCTGCGTTTGTGCGTGTCCCACAACGCCCGCCGTGCGGCGGGTCAGAGATGGTCGCGGCGGTGTTGCCTAAGGGCGGGGCTTGCCGCGGGTGATCTGCACGAAGGCGCGCCAGGCGGGCTTCGGCTTGAACTTCGGGCCGTAGTGGAAGAGGCCGACCGAGTCGCAGAAGGTGCACGAATCGGGCAGGTCTTTCCAGGAGAACCAGTAGACCTGTTTCAGGTCGAGCTTGTTGCGGTTCGCCAGCAGGTAGGCGTAGGCCTTGCGCAGTTCTTCGACCTGGCCGCGGATGCCGTGCTCGAAGGCGTTGATGTGGAAGTCGTTCTGCGAGCCCCAGCCCATCTCGGTGATGTAGAGCGGCACGCGGTCGTGGTTTTCCACAGTCACCTGGTGCAGTTCTTCGACGATTTCTTCGAGCTGTTCGGAGTCGATCGCGTACGGGTGGAGCGCGACGCCGTCGAAGTAGCGCTTGATCCCCGGGACCTTGTAGATCCGTTCGAGGAACTGGGCGGCCGGCATGCCGCGTTTCTTGCCCGCGGTCGGGCGGCCGAAGAGGCCGGTGAGGATCACTTTGGCGCCCGGCTCGGTGCGTTTGATCACCGGCGTCGAGAGTTTCAGCAGCTTGGCGTAGGCGATCGGGTCGACCGGATAGGCGAAGTAGAAGAAGTTCGCCTCGTTCCAGACCTGCCAGGTCTTGATCGGCACCGGCTTCGGGATCGGCGTCTTGCGGGCGCCTTCGAGTTCGTAGACCGGCCCGGTTTCCTCTTTGGCCTTTTCTTCGCGGATCTTCTTCGGCGAGTGTTCGATCCAGAATTCGCCGCCCGGCCCGTAGCGTTTGACCGCCGCCTTGAGGAACGTCACGTAGGCCTTGCGCTGCGCGGCGGTCCTGACCGGCAGCGTCGTGTACTTCTTCGCCACCCAACCGGGCGTGGCGACGATGAACGGGAGGACCTGGAGGCCCTGCTGCGCCGCGGCTTCCACCACGGGGTCGAACGCGGCCCAGTTGTAGGGGCCCTTCTTGGTCGGCTGCACACCCGACCAGAGCAGCGGCGTGCGGACCGCTTCGATCCCGCCCGCCTTCATGTATTCGACTTCGCGCTGGGTCAGCGCGTTCTGCGGCACGATCCCGAAGAAGCCCTTCGGCGCCTTCGCCACCCGTGGGGTCGCGGCGGCGGAGGCGGGGGTCGTCGACTCCTGCGAGAGGAAGTAGGCGCCCACGCCGAGCGCGAGCAGGAGCAGTGCGGCAGAAAGCAGTCGCCTCAAAGGAGTTGGGAAGGGTAGCGAGATGGCTGGATCTTCACGGGCCGGAGCAGTCTTGAACACGACCTTGCGTGAGATGTATCGGTCCTGTCACCGAACTGGCACGAAGGCGGCGGCGAGGCGTGACCTCTGGTCGGTGACGACTCAGGACACGAAGGCCGCGACCACTTCCGGGTCGAGCGTGCGGCCCGCCTCGTCCTCCAGCAACTCGATCGCCGCGCCCGGCGAAAACGGCTCGCGGTAGGGGCGCGGTGAGGTGAGGGCGTCGAAGGTGCCGGCGACGGCGACGATGCGGGCGCCGAGCGGGATCTCCTCGCGGCGCAGCCCGTCCGGTTAGCCGCTGCCGTCGATCCGCTCGTGGTGGTGGCACACGATCGCGGTCAGCTCGGGGTCCTCGAGCGAGGCGACCAGCCGCGCGCCGAAGATCGCGTGGCGCCCGTTCAGCCGGCGGGCGACGAGCCGACTCCGCGCCCCGACCCGCTCGGCATGGCCGGCCGCGCCTGGAACGCGGGCCTCGAGTGCGGTGATGAGTCCTCGCAACCGCGCGTCCCAGGTCGGGCCTGGTCGGGGGACACCAGGGGATTCGGTCCCCGCTTCAATCGCATCTGGGCTGCTTGACGCCTCCACATGCTTGCGTGCCCACCCCCGGCCCTTCCAGCCCGACGGCGCTCACGTTGCGACCGAGTCTCCCTTGCTCTACCTAATTCTTCTATAGAACACTCAGCGACCTTTTGTATGAATTCCGTCGGGTTTGGGCTGGACGTTGGTCCTGGGTGCGGGACTCCGAGGGGAGAAGGGACGGATGGCCTGCAAGCGCCGCGGATGCCCTCCCGACCCGGGCTGGCTGTGGTCGGCAGGGCATCCGCGGCGGCTCGGGGGCCTGTGGGGAGGGGACGACACGGGTCCGCGACGGCCCACCGAGGTGAGTTCGCACTTCTCCGCGCTATCCGCGGATTACTGCGAACTCACCGCGGTGGGACCCGCCAGGTGTCACGGGAGGCGCACGGAGGGCATAGGGAAGGCGCACGGGGGGCGCAAGTCGTGGCGCTTCCGTGCGCCTCCCGCGCGCCCTCGTCCCCGATGTGAGGATCCCGTCACCACGGGTTCTCGTCCCGTGGGGACCTCGTCTCACGGGGCCCTCTCGTCCCACGGACCCTCCCCGGCCCGGCGGCTGATCGGCGGCCTTAGCCAGCCGGGGGCGCCGATCAGCCGCCCGAGGCGCCAGCTTTCCCGCCGCAGGGCTCCGAGGCGCCAGCTTCCCCTCCCCCGCCCGCCCCGAATCATCCCGCGCGGAAAGTCCGGCGATAGGCGGTCGGAGTCGTCGCGGTGGCGCGGCGGAAGTGGTCACGGAGGGAGGCGGCGTTGCCGAAGCCCGCGGCCGCCGCCACTGACTCGACCGGGAGGTCGGATTCCTCCAGGAGGCGCCGGGCCTCGAGGACCCGGCGGGCGAGCAGCCACTGGAGCGGCGTCGTCCCGGTCTCCTCGCGGAAGCGGCGGGCGAAGGTGCGCGGGCTGACGTTGGCGTGGCGGGCCATCGCCTCGACCGTCAGCGGCTCGGCCAGCCTTTCGCGCACCCAGGCGCGGGTCGACTCGAGCGAGCCGTCGCCGCTCGGTGCCGGGACGTCGCCCTCGGGCGCGCGGAAGAACTGGGCCTGGCCGCCGTCACGGTGCGGCGCCGCCACCATCTGGCGGGCGACCCGGTCGGCGCAGGCGGCACCGTGATCGCGGCGGACCACGTGCAGGCTGAGGTCGATGCCGGCGCTGAGCCCGGCCGAGGTGAGGACGTCGCCTTCGTCGACGAAGAGGACCTCGGGGTCGACCTCGACCGCCGGGAAGCGCGCGGCGAGGTCCGCCGCCCACGCCCAGTGGGTGGTCGCCCGCCGGCCGTCGAGCACGCCCGCCGCGGCCAGGGCGAAGGCGCCCGTGCAGACCGACATCAGCCGCGCGCCGCGCCGCGCCGCCGCGCGCAGGGCCGCCGTCGCCTTGGCGGGCGGCGGCTCGTGGATCGCCCAGTAGCCGGTGACGACGACGGTGTCGGCCCGCCGCAGGGCGCCCAGCCCCGCCTCCACGGCGATCTCGAAGCCGGTGGTCGTCGAGACCGGCGCGCCGTCGACCGAACAGGTGGAGAAGCCGTAGTGCGGGGCGTAATCGGGGCCGTGAGCGAGGCGGAAGGCCTGCGCCGGCGCGGTCAGGTCGAAGGCGACGGTCCCGGGCAGGCACAGCGCGACGACCCGGTGGCTGCCCTGGCGGATCTTCGGAGCGCCGGTGCGCGGCATGGCAGCCATGATGGCAGGAATCAGGCGGACATTGTCTTTCCTGCCACTGGCGGATTCGGCGCGCCGGCGCCACGATCACTGACATGACTCAGACGACGACCAAAGTGGCGATCCTGATCTTCGACGGCCTCACCGCGCTCGACGCGATCGGCCCCTACGACGTGCTCCGCCAGGTCCCCGGGTGGGAGGTGACGTTCGTCGGCAAGGAGCCCGGCGAGGTGCGCACCGAAGCGGGCGGCCTCGGCCTGGTCGCCGACGCGGCGATCGCCGACCGTCCCGACGCCGACATCCTCCTCGTCCCCGGCGGCAGTGGGCAGCGCGCGCTGCATGGCGACCAGGAGGTGCTCGAATGGCTGCGCGGCGTCGACCGCGGCAGCCAGCGGACCACCTCGGTCTGCACCGGCGCGCTGCTGCTCGGTGCCGCCGGCCTGCTCGAGGGCAGGCGCGCGACGACTTATTGGCAGAACCTCGACGAGCTCCGCGACTTCGGCGCCGAGCCGCTCGCCGAGCGCTGGGTCGAGGACGGCAAGTACCTGACCGCGGCGGGCGTCTCGGCGGGCATCGACATGGCCCTCCACCTGGTCGCCGAGGAGGTCGCGCCGGAGATGTCCCAGGCCGTCCAACTGGGGATCGAGTACGACCCCCACCCGCCCTTCGACACCGGCTCGCCCGCCAAGGCCCCGGCCGCGCTCGTCGAGGCGGTGCGGGAGGTCAGCCGCCGGCGCCAGGTCGCGCGGTCGTCCTAACGTCCGCACCCCCCTAGCGCGGTCGACCTGACGTCCGCCCCCGCGCCCGCGGTCGACCTGACGTCCGGCTACCGGACGAAAGATCGACCGCGACCCGATCGAGGGGACGAAAGGTCGACCGCGCCCCGGCCGCCGCAAGCTGACCGCCAAGGGTCGCGTTCGCACTTCTCCGCGCTATGCGCGGAGAAGTGCGAACTCAACCCGGGGTCGAGGGTCAGGCGACCGCGGCGTCGGGGCTCAGCGGCTCGCTCGGGGCGCCGGCGTTCGCCTTCGCGTGCGCGGCTTTGGCGGCGGCGAGGGTGACGGTCGAGCCGAGGACGCCCGCCGCGAGCGCGGCAAGGGCCGCGCCGGCGCCGCTCTCCTCGATCCCGAGGGCGGAGTCGACCGAGATCGGGCCGGGGCCGCCGTCGACGATCAGGAGCAGCGCGGCGATGATCGTCAGGTTGAACTCATAGCCGCCGCCGGTCGCCCAGAAGCCGTTCTTCAGGTGGACGGTGCGGATCGCGGTCGTCATCGTCGCGATCAGCGAGGCCGCCGCGGCCGGGGTGCAGGCGCCGAGCGCGATCGCCGTGCCCCCGAGCGTCTCCGAGAGCGACGCGGCGTAGGCGTTGGTCCGCGCCGGCGCCAGCCCGAGCGAGCCCATCATCCCGGTCGTCCCCTCGATCCCCGGGCCGCCGAACCAGCCGAACAGCTTCTGGGTGCCATGGCCGATGAACAGGCCGCCGATGAACAGGCGGGCGAGAAGACGTCCTAGCTTCATGCGCATACCTCAGGGGAAAGATGACGGGGAAATGGTTGCGCCGGAAACTATACTCCGCGCGCTGCCAGCTCAGATCGGCGCGAGCTCCAGTACCCGCCAGGGCCCCTCGCCGCACATCGGCTGCGTCTCCCCCGCCGCCCAGCGCTCCTGCAGGTCGGCGTAATGCGGGCTCGCCGGGTGGCCCGACTCGCCGCTGAACATCTGCCAGCGCGAGCGGTCGGGGTCGGTCGGGTCGGCGACCATCCGCCAGCTCGGCGCCCAGACCGCCCGGTAGGGATCGTTCGGGTCGTAGGCGATCTGGCACACCGTCTCCTGCGCGCCGCCCGCCCGCACCCGCCGGTTGAGGATCCTGTTCAGCACCGGGTTGGCGCGGCCGAGCGCGTGCGGGAACTCCATCGCGTGCACGTCCCCCCAGCGCCAGGCGTCCGGGTCGGGACCGAAGCGCTCGCCGAGGTCGTCGAGCGCGCCCGCCAGCGCCTCGACCACGAGCTCGTCCCAGGGCCGGTGGACCAGATCGTCGTCGGCTTCCTCCCAGAGCGCCATCAGGTGCGAGTGCCAGCGCCACGGCGAGGTGATGTGGGGGCTGAAGCCGTTGTCGGCGCGGTCGAGCCAGCGCTCGCAGAGGTCGCGGTCGACGATCGCCGCGCGCGCCACCTCGCGGGCGAGCCGCAGGATGAAGGCCTGGTAGATCGTCCCGGCGACGGTGTCGACGTCGAGCCGACCGTCCCAGACCCGCAGCCGCTCGATCGCCGCGCGCTCGCGCTGGCCGGGCGGGTGCAGGCGCGAGAGCCGCCGCGCCGCCTCGAGCCCCGGCAGCGACAGCACGTCGGTCTGCATCTCGGCGAACCCGTCGAGGTCGTGCTTGGCGCGCGCGGCCAGCATCTCCTCGATCCGCCGGGCGCGGAAGCCGTCCAGGTATTCGGAGGTGATGTGGTGCGGATAGTCATCGCCGACGATCCGGTTGTTGGCGGTGACCAGGTAACCGGACTCGGGGTCGACGACCTCCGGCAGCTCCTCGTATGGGACCGTCCCCTCCCACTCGAACTCGCCGGTCCAGCCCGGCTTCGGCAGGTCGGCGACGCCGCCGCGGCGGCGCGGCAGGCGGCCGATCAGCTTGTAGCCGATCGAGCCGTGGCGGTCGGCCCAGATCATGTTCGAGGGCGGCGAGGTGTGTCCCTCGAGGCGGGCGACGAGGTCGGGGCCGGAGGTCGGCTCGAGCAGCTCGAACATGGCGTCGAAGGCGGTCGGTTCGCGCAGCGTGAGCCAGGCGAGGGCGAGCGGCTCGGCGTCGTCGGCGCCGAGCGCCTCGTTGACCAGCGGCCCGTGATGGGTCTCGCGGACCTCCAGCACGTCGGGGCGCCGGCCCTTCACGGCGATCTCCTCGCGGTGCGTCACCAGCGGCCGCCACTCGTCCTCGAAGAGGTACCGGTTGCCGTCGACCCGCTCGATGTAGAGGTCCTGCACGTCGGCCATCACGTTGGTGATCGTCCAGCAGACGTCGTTGCCCTGGCCCATGTAGACGCCGGGCATGCCGGGCAGCGTGGCGCCGCGGACGAAGCGCTCGCCGCAGCGCAGCTCCATCTCCTCCCAGATCGCGGGCATGCTCGGCGGCAGGTGAGGGTCGCCGGCGATCAGCGGCATCCCGGTCACGGAACGCTCACCGGACACCGCCCAGTTGTTGGAGCCGCTGGCCTCGGTGGCGAGCCCGAGCGCGCGGCGCACCGCGTCGATCTGCTCGACCAGCGGCAGGCCCTCCCCGTCCCACGGCGTCTGGTCGACGATCGGGTTGTCGCGCGGGTAGGCCGGGTCGAGGCGGGCGGTCAGCTCGGGCCCGAGCTCCCGCACCATGTCGGCGCGCAGCAGCTCCCGCTCCCAGTTCGTGCAGAGGCCGAAGGCGAGCAGCTTGCCGAGACAGAGGATGTCGACCGGGCCCCACGGCTCCCACTCGAGCCCGAGCAGTCGCATCTCGAAGGGCGGCGCCTTGGCCGCCGCGACCCCCGCGTTCACCCCGGCGCAGAAGTGGTCGAGCTTCGCCCGCAGCTCCGGCGCCAGCTCCGCGGCCTCGCGCTCGGCGACCCGCCGGATCCCCAGCGTCCGCATCAACCGGTCGACCGGGAGCGTCTCCGCCCCCGCGAACTCCGACAGCCGCCCGCTCACCACCCGCTTGTAGAAGTGCATCTGCCAGGCACGGTCCTGCGCGTGCACGAACCCCTGGGCGAAGTTCAGATCGTCCCGCTCCCGCGCCTCTATATGTGGGACGCCCCACCGGTCCCGCCGCACGGTCACCGACTCCCCCAACCCCGCCACCTCGAGCCGCCCCTCTTCCCGCGGCAGCGCCCGCCGCGCCAACCGATGCCAGGCGACCCCCACCGAAGCCGCCGCGATCCCGGTCCCGGCCAGCCCCGCCAGCACCCCCGCCCTGGCCGCCCGCTTCACGCTCATCGCCGCCATCGCGGCATCATCCCAGACCTGGCCGGCCGGCCAAGGCAGCCGGCACCCTGCAGGCCCGCAAGCATTTTGGACGCGGCCGAAACTTCGCTGAGCGCCGCGCGTTTGAGATGGCGAACGACGACCACCGGACGGTCGTCACCGGACAAAGGAAGTGGACGATGGACAGGGTCTGGAGGACCGCCCTCGCGGCGGCGATGATCGCTGCCTGCCTCGCGGCGATGGCAGGGAGCGCGCCGGCGAAGCCGGCGGCAAGGGCCGGGGAGCGCGACGCGAGCTTCGGCAAGGACGGCAAGGTGACGATCGGCTTCCCCTCGGAAAGCGCCGGAGCGAGCGGGCCGCAGTACGAGCTGCCGTTCGAATTCACCCCGGGCCACCAGAAGATGGCGGTGGCGCCGGGCGGCAAGGTCGTCGTCGCGGGCGCCTCCAAGGTCGTGCGGTTCCTCGATGACGGCAAGCTCGACCCCAGCTTCGGCAAGGGCGGCGTCGTCACCGTGCCGCGCCCGACGGGCGGGGTCTTCGTCCTCACCGGCGTCGCCGTCGACTCGCTCGGCCGCGTCGTGCTCGTCGGGCTGACGCGCCCGCTGCCGACCAACTCGACGCCGGATCCGGTGATCAGCTCGGCCACCGTGATGCGGTTCGACGCCGACGGCAGGCCGGACCCCACCTTCGGCACCGACGGCCGCCTCGTCACCGACCTCGGGCTCGGCGCGCCGGCCGCCCCGGGCGGCACCTACGGCGGCCCCTCGGTCGGGCTGCGCAGCGTGGTCATCGACTCCCAGAACCGCATCGTCGTCAGCGGCGGCTACGTGACCGAACTCGCCAAGTGCGAACGCAGCGTCAACTCGAAGGGCTTCGTCGCCCGCCTGACCCAAACGGGGGCGCTCGACCCGACCTTCGGCGCCGGCGGCATCCGCGCGCTCGGCACGATCGCCAGCCTCGGGCAGCTCGCCCCGTTCTCCGGCGGCTACCTGACGGCCGGGACCGGCGGCCCGTTCTGCTCCGCCG
Organism: uncultured Actinomycetes bacterium; assembly: GCA_937907435.1. Classification (GTDB taxonomy): domain Bacteria; phylum Actinomycetota; class Thermoleophilia; order Solirubrobacterales; family 70-9; genus VAYN01. Next base: position 5,412 of record CALCIA010000128.1, on the reverse strand, counting down.
CCGAAGGGCCGGCGCAGCTGCTGACGGCCTTCAACGCCGACGGCAACCTGAACTCCGCGTTCGCCTCGTTCAGCTTCCGGACGCTGAAGACGGTCGCCCCGATCGCGATGACCGTCACGCCGTCCGGCAAGATCCTCCTGCTCGGCAACGAACAGCACAAGCGCGTCTACCACAAGGTCACCAAGGTCGAAGAAGGCAAAAAGGTCGTCAAGAGCGTCGGCAAGACGATCCGCTACCAGGCGGTCGTGCGACTGCTGCCGAGCGGCGCCTTCGATCCCGGCTTCAGCCGGACCGGCTCGGCGAAGTACCTCGACCCGGAATCGGGCTCCTTCTCCGCTCTGACCGCCGACGCCGGCGAACGCACCTACCTCGTCGGCAACCTCGGCAAGCGGGTCTCGCCGTCCCCGCACAACCAGACCCTCCGCCGGACCTTCTTCCTCGGGCGGCTCACCCCGAAGGGGGTCTACGACCGCGGCTTCGGTACGCGAGGGAAGGTGACGACCGGCTTCGGCGGCCCGTCGAGCGCCGTCGCCACCCAGGTCGCCCTCGACGCGAAGGGCCGGATCCTGGTCGGCGGCAACGTCATCACGCCGGAGCTGCAGAGCGGCGGCGGCTTCGCCATCGCCCGTTACCTGCCCTGAGCGACAGGCGCCCGGCCCCGCGCCGGGCGCCTTCGGGTTCCAGCATCCTCAAAATTGGAAGAACAAACTGGCACCACCCGAAACTTCCATGAGCGCCTCAGGTTGAACCGGATGACCGACGGCGCCATGGCCGTCACCGGACGAAAGAGGCAGGGAATGATCAGGTTTTGGAGGATCTCCGTCGTGATGATGGCGCTCTGCGTCGTCTTGGGCGCCATGGCGGCACAAGGGTCCGCCGCGACGACGCAAGGTGGCAAAGGCGAAAATCATGTGGCGCGGATCGACAAGGCTTTCGGGTCGAACGGAGTAGAGAAGGTCGCCACCGGCGGCCCCTACGCGAGGCAGTCGGTGCAGATGGCGCTCGGCCCGAACGGGAGGATCTACGGTCTCGAAGGGAACCTTCTGCTCGCCTTCGAACCGAACGGTAAGCCGGCGCGTGACTTCGGCAACGGAGGGCGGCTGAGAGTCGAATCACCTCACGGTGAGCTGAATCCGACCGGTCTTGCGGTCGACTCCCAAGGGCGCGTCCTCGTCAGCGGCACCATCACGACCTACCCGTTCACCTCCGATCTGCCGATCCCCGCAAACACCAGTCTCTTCGAATTGCCGCCGGCCATGCAGGAAGCGTTCGTCGATCGCTACCTCGAAGACGGAGTGCCTGACCCCAGCTTCGGAGACGCGGGTGAAACCGATACGACCTTTGCCCTACCACGACCGACCGGTGAACCCGGCAAAGGTGTCGAATTCCAACGCGCCGTCGTCCAAGCCACGACGCTCGCAGTCGATCCCGAGAACCGGCCCGTCGTCGGCGGCAGATATATCGCCGCTATCTATTACTGCGCCTACGGAGACCAGCTCTTCACCTCCTTCGTCGGCAGGCTGACCGCGAGCGGTGCTCCCGATTCGAGCTACGCCGGGAAGGGGTACGCGAGCGGACCGAGCGATGAGGTGGACGCGCTCGCGGAGACCATCGACGGCGGCGTCTCAACGTTGAATGGGGACACCACTCACTGCGCCGAGCATGCTTACCCGGGGCCGTCGACTTTCGATGCATTGACCGTGAACGGCGACCAGAGCCCAGTCCTCGATCCGGCACGCCCACCGTTGATCACCTCGTCGCTGCTGGCAGTTGACTCGAAGGGCCGCGCACTCCTGTTCCAAGCAGCGACTGGATTCTCCGAAGAACCGCCGCGACTGATCCGACTGCAGCCCAGCGGCATGCTCGACACGAGGTTCGGCTTCCACGGTGGAATCCCGCTGAAAGGCGAAGTGACCTCACCGGGGGCGATTGCGGTCGACGCCAAGGACCAGATCTTGGTCGCAGACTCAACGATCCAACATCCCTACGGTCCCCGCCTCGTCCGCTACACGGCCGCAGGCAGGCGCGACTGGCGCTTCGGCAAAAAGGGCCTACTCGAAGGTCCCATCGTCAACGACACGCGCGGTGGAGTGTCCGCCCTCGCGATCGATGGGAAGGGGCGCATCTATGCCGCCGGTTGGGTTGAAAGCAAGACGCTGAAGACCCATCACGGCATCCAGATCGTGCGTTTCCTGCCGGGGAGGTGACGCCCGGCTACTCGATCAGGTCGAAGGGGAGGCGGCGTTCGGCCTCGAGCTTTTCGAGGTGCGCCTCCATCGCCATCGCCGCCATCGGCAGGAGGTCGGCGGGGACGTCGTCCCAGGCGGTGGCGAGGAGGGCGGCGCGGGAGCGCTCGCCGGATTCGAGGGCGGCGAGGAGGCGGCGCTCGCGCATCATCCGGTGCTCGACGTACTCGGCGAGCTTCGCCGCCGGGTCGGTGATCCAGGGACCGTGGCCGGGCGCCATCAGGGAGAGGTCCTCGGCGGCGAGCAGGGCGAGCGAGTCAAGGAAGGCGGCCAGCGAGTTGCCGCCGGGCGGGACGATCGTCGAGCCGAGGCCGAGGACGAGGTCGCCGCAGAAGCAGACGCCGTCCGGGGTGACGAAGACGACGTGGTCGGCGGCGTGGCCGGGGGTGGCGAGGACGCGGAGGTCGCCGACGCGCACCTCGGCCTCGACCCCGGTGACCTCGAGAATCGGCGCTTCGAACTGGTCCGCGCCGGTGATGTGGTCGGCGTGGGAGTGGGTGACGAGGATCCCGCCGATGTAGCCGCGCTCCTCCCCTGCGGCGCGGATCGCCGCGAGGTGGCCCGGGTCGTCGCTCCCCGGGTCGATGACGACGCAAGGGTCCGCGCCGTAGACGTAGGTGTTGGTGCCTTCCAGGGTCATCGGCCCCGGGTTCGGGGCGACGATGCGGAGGATCTCGGGGTGGCCGGGGGCGGAGTCGGTCAGGCCGCGACCTCTTTGGCGATCGCCGCGCGCGCGTCGGCGGGCTCGAGCACGACCAGGTCGCCAGCGCCACGGAGGATCTCCCGCACCAGCCAGGCCTTGCCCGCGTAGGGCAACTCGACGACGACGGCGCCGTCGGCCAGCTCCTCGACCACGGTCCGCTCCTCGCGCAGCCAGCGCGCCCGCTCCGGCGAGACCCACACCCGCGCCACCTCCGCGGCAGGGACCTCGCCGTGCGTCATCCAGCCCTCGACCCGGGCGAATTCCTCGACCTCGGGGCGCGGCTCGAAGCTCTGGTCGGTCGGCTCGGCCTCCTTGATGCGGTCGAGCTTGAAGTGGCGGACGCCGTCTTTCTTCAGGTCGTAGGCCTCGACGTACCAGCCCTCGCGACCGTTCTGCAGGCGGTAGGGCTCGATCCGGCGCGTCGTCAGCTCGTCCTCGTTCTCCTTGTAATAGGAGAGCTCAAGCACGGTCGACTCGGCGATCGCCTGGTTCAGCAGGCGCGCGACGCTCGCGTCGCCGCCGCCCGCGGGGACGATCTCGAGGCCCTCCTCGGAGGGGTCGTGGCCGAGCGCCTTGACGATTTTCTCGCGCGCCTTCTCCAGGTTCGACTGCGGCAGGTGGTCGCCGAAGAGGTCGATCGCCGCGACCAGCGCCTTCGCCTCCAGCGGCAGCAGGCGGGCGGGGCGGGCGAAGTTGTCACCGTAGGGCTGCGAGTCGACCTCGATCTCCTCGCCGACGATTTCCGCGTAGAGCACGTAGGTGCCGCCGCCGAAGTTGACGACGTTCAGCAGCTCGATGTCCTCGCGCAGCTCGTCCTCGGTCAGTTCGAGGCGTTGGCGGAGGTCGGCGACCTCCAGCCGTTCGCCGGCTTTCGCCGCTTCGATCAGCATCCCGGCGAGGGTGACGAGGCGGGCGAAGCGCTCCGGGCGGATCGCCGCGTCGCCGCGGCCGCCCGAGCGCGAGCGCCGCGGCTGGTCGCGCAGCGGCCGGTCGACGATCTCGGCGGACTCGAAGCCGTTCTTGTGGCGGTCGCGGAGGAGCGCCAGACGCGCGTCGGCCTCCTCGCGCAGGTCGTCGGGCGCGAGCACCCGCGCGTTGGCGCGCCAGCGCAGCACCCAGGCGATCAGCTCGCGGTGGGACGCGTAATCGGTTTCGAAGATCTTGCCCTTGCCGGGCGCCTTGTCCGCGGACTTGGCGTCGCGGATCTCGCCGAAGGCGCCGAAATCACGCTCGATCAGCCAGGCGATCCGCTCGCGGATCCAGATCTTGGCGCGGCCCTGGGTCTCCCCCAGCTGCCAGTCGGCGCGGCTGCCGTAGTCGCGGCGGTCGAAGTCCTCGGGCGGCGAGAAGTCGTGCTCGGCCTTGGTCGCGTAACCGACCTTGCCCTGGATGCGGGAGAGGCGGAAGACGCGCACCGCCTCGCGCTCGTGCGAGAGGCCGATCAAATAGAACTGCCCGCCGCGGAAGACGAGGTGGTAGGGGTCGACCTTGCGCTTCGAGGTGTCGCCGCGCTCCATCGTGAAGTAGGTGAACTCGATCGTCTTGCGACGCGAGATCGCGGTCTCGATCTTCGACAGGCGCTGGGAGAGGTCGCGGCCCCCGGCCGAGGCGGTCATCGCCATCTCGACCGGCGCACGCTCGCCCTCGGCCAGCGGGTTGGGATGCCCCCAGGCGACCTGCTGCAGGGCGAGCCGCAGCGGCTCCGCGTAGGCGAAGCCCCCGTCGGTCAGCAGCAGCAGCGCGGTCGAGAGCGCCGCCAGCTCGTCGTCGGAGAATTTGATCGCGTCGAGGTAGAAGTTCTCCGGCGGCAGCGAGTAGAGCTCGGCCTCGAAGAATCCCTCCCCTGGCTTCTCCACCCCCAGCTGGATGCCGAGGCTCTCCAGCTCGGCGCGATCCGCGTAGAAGCGGCGCGCGAAGGCGTCGTCGTTCATGTCGCTGTAGCCCTCGACCTCGCGCTTGATCTCGAGCGCCGAAACCGGCCTCCCCTGAGCCATCAGGAATGAAATCAGCGAGAGCTGTCGAATCAGCTTCTCGGTGTCCTTTGCCACGTCTCGCAGGATAGTCCGCGCACGCTGAATGGCACTTCTGCTCGCGCCGCTCCGGTGGCTGACTTCCTCGATTATCCGGCTCGCGATCTTCGTCGGGATCCTCGTCGTCGCCTACTTGGTCCTGCTCAAGCCCGCAATCGACAGCGGCGAGAAGAAGGTCCACCAGACCCTCCACTCCCTCGAGAAGGCCGCCAGCCCGAAGCGCCTCGAGCACTGCATCAAGAGGGCCGACGGCGACCTGGAGAAGATCAAGCGCTGCACCCGGGTGTTTTAGGGACGGGCGGGGGTCCGGGGGGCGGGCGGCCGTCCGGGCGGGGGTTCGGGGGGCGGGTGGCCGTCCGGGCGGGGGTTCGGGGGGCGGGTGGCCGTCCGAGGATGGTCCTGGGCTCCTCATGGGGGTCCTGGCAGGCTGTGA
>CALCIA010000127.1 GCA_937907435.1 uncultured Actinomycetes bacterium | reverse complement strand
CCCTCTCGCCACGGCCACAGCCTGCCCGGGCCGTGGCGAGAGGGGCGCGTCCGTTCCCGGGCGACAGCTTGCGGGGCATGGGCCCTCCCGGGCGACAGCCTGCGCGTCCCGCCGCCTCATCCCACGAAAAGGGCGGCCCGGAGGCCGCCCTTTCGTGAATCCTGCTGCTGGTCGGGTTATTCGCCGATCGCGGTGAAGGAGAACGAACCGAGGGATTCGCCCGCCTTGATGTGGTCGTTCGCCGTTTTTTCGGCGGCGATTTTGAGGGCTGCTTCCTTGATCTGCTGTTCGTTCATCGCGGGCGGTTTGCCTTCTTCGACTTCTTTTTTGACTTTGGCCCCGAGTTCTTCGCCTGCTTTGACCGCGATCGCGCCTTCCCAGACCTTGACGAAGCCCTCGAGGACTTCGGCGGCCACCGGCTGGATCGTGGACGTGGCGCTGATGCTCAGCGAGCGGGTCGCCGGGCTCGGCGTGTTGCCCGTGATCGTCAGGTCGGCGATCGAGCTGCGGCCCAGGTTGCCGACGTTCAGCGGCTTCTTGCCTTCGACTTCGACGTTCGATTCGCCGTTCACTTCGACCGTGGCGGTCTTGGCGGCGAGGTCGACGCCGATCGAGCCGAGCGTGATCGTGGTCGATAGCGAGGTGCCCGGGATCTTCTGCACCAGCTTGATGCCGCCGGCGCTGTTGACCTGACCGCTCGTCCCCAGCGGCGAGATGGTGCCACCGCTGATGCCGGAGGTGTAGGTCGTCCCGTTGACGCTCGTCGGGCTGATCGTCTGCACTTCGACGCCGACGTCTTTCAGCTTCCCGAAGAGGGTCGAGTCGCCGCTGTAGACCATGTTTTCCTGAGCCAGGACGTTGTCGGTCTGCGGTTCCACTTCCGTGCTGCTCTTGCCGAGGACCATGTTCGCCTTGAAGGGCGGCGTGGTCTTCACGGTCTTGACCTTGACGACGGTCTTGCCGTTCTTCTTCACCTTGGTCTTGACCTTCGTCGGCTTCGGGGTCAGCGCCTGGTTCAGCGCCTTGGCGCCGGCGCCGGTCAACTTCACGTTCTTCGCCGCGATGCTGTTGCCGAAGCCGAGACGGGCCGAGGAGACGCCGCCGAGCTTGGCGAACTTGATCGACTTGCCGCCCACCTTGGCGGTCAGGGTCTTCGTCGTGGTGTTGAGTTCGAACGCCTTCAGGGCTACCGACTTCTTGCCCCACTTGACCTTCAGGCCACCGCTGTGGGTGATGGTGCCCTTGCCGGTGGTCGGTTCGACCGAGCCGCCGGTGACGGTGAACGTCGCCTTAGTGCCCTTCAGCGTGGCGGGCTTGATGGCCGTGATCTTGATGCCGGCCTTCTTGGCCTTGTTGTTGAAGCCCTTGTTGATGGTGAGCTTGGTGCTGCCCTTCGCGATCGGATTGGACGCGGCGGACGCGAGCGGTGCGAGTACGAACATCGCGGCGACGGCCGCGGCCACGATCGCGAGCGGCAGCATCCTTCCCCTGGCCCTGCCGAGCCGGGTCGATTCAGACATATGTTCCTCCAAATTGCGTTTGCCGCCCCCTGCTGTGGCCCTGGGCGACTTGCGGCAAGTCGATTAATCGGAGCCTATTAGCGGCTCCCGACAGCCACAACCCCATCGCCGCCCGCTGGTTGCGGTCTCCCAATATCCTCCAGGGCATGGCGACGACTCCTGACTCCTCGGCCGAGGAGGCCCACCGCACGATCGCGCCGCTCGTCGGTCCCGACGACGAGCGCGTCTTCACCGACTCCGGGATCGAGATCCAGGGTCTCTATGAGGAGGGCGATGTCGCGCCCGGCCTCGAGGAGCGGCTGGGCAAGCCCGGTGAGCCCCCGTTCACCCGCGGCATCCACGAGGGCATGTACCGCGACCGGCTCTGGACCATGCGCCAGTACGCCGGCTTCGCCTCCCCCGAGGACACCAACGAGCGCTACCGCTACCTGATCGAGAACGGCTCGACCGGGCTCTCGATGGCCTTCGACCTGCCGACCCAGCTCGGCCGCGACTCCGACGACCCGCTCTGCTTCGGCGAGGTGGGCCGGACCGGCGTGCCGATCGACACGATCGAGGACATGCGGATCTGCTTCGACCAGATCCCGCTCGACGGCGTCTCTACCTCGATGACGATCAACGCCCCCGCCGCCTGCCTGCTGCTGCTCTACGAGCTGGTCGGCGAGGAGCAGGGCGTCCCGTCACAGAAGCTGCGCGGAACGGTGCAGAACGACGTGCTGAAGGAGTACATGGCGCGCGGCAACTACATCTTCCCGCCCGCGCCGACGATGCGCCTGACCACCGACATCTTCGAGTACTGCCGCGAGAACGTGCCGAAATGGAACACGATCTCGATCTCCGGCTACCACATCCGCGAGAAGGGCTGCTCGGCCGTCCAGGAGGTCGCCTTCACGCTCTCCAACGCGATTGCCTACGTCGAGGCGGCGCTGGAGCGCGGCCTGAAGATCGACGAGTTCGCCCCGCGCCTCGCCTTCTTCTTCAACTGTCACAACAACGTGTTCCAAGAGGTCGCCAAGTTCCGCGCCGTGCGCCGGATGTGGGCCAAAATCGTCAAGGAGCGGTTCGGCGCCGAGAACCCGAAATCGATGCAGATCCGCTTCCACACGCAGACCGGTGGGGTGACGCTGCAGGCGCAACAGCCCGAGGTCAACATCGTGCGGGTTGCGCTGCAGGGCTTCGCCGCCGTCGCGGGCGGCACCCAGTCCCTGCACACCAACGGCTTCGACGAGGCGCTGGCGCTACCGACCGAGCGCTCCGCCCGGATCGCCCTGCGCACCCAGCAGGTGCTGGCCTACGAGTCGGGCGTCGCCGAGACGGTGGACCCCTTCGCCGGCTCCTACTTCGTCGAGTCGCTGACCGACGAGGTCGAAGCCCGCTCCTGGGAGCTGATGGGCAAGGTCGAAGAGCTGGGCGGCTCGGTCGAGGCGCTCGAGTTCATGCAGCGCGAGATCGAGGAGTCAGCGCACAGCTACCACGAGCGCTATCGCTCCGGCCAGGACATCATCGTCGGCGTCAACAAATTCGTCACCGACCAGGTCGACGACGTCGACATCCTCAAGGTCGACCCGGAGTCCGAGCAGCGCCAGCTCGCCCGCCTCAAGGCCTTCAAGGAGCGCCGCGACCAGGCGGCCGTGGACGCCAAGCTCGAGAGCCTGCGCGACGTCGCCCGCGGCGACGGCAACCTGCTGCTCCCGATCCGCGCCGCCCTCGCCGCCGACGCCTCGCTCGGCGAGGTCTGCGGCGCCATGCGCGACGTCTTCGGCGAATACAAGGGCGGCGCGTTCTTCTAGGCGCCCTGAACTTTCCCGCCCAAACGGCGGGGCGGGCAGGAACGGCGGGGCGCCGGCCGAATCGGGGGCAAATGATCGAGGCGTCGAGAACCCTGATGAAGTCGGAGCCGGAGCTCGCAGAGCTGATCGCCGCGGTCGAAGGCGTCGAGGTGACGATGGCCGAAAAGGGCTTCGGCACGCGGGTCCACGTCCGCGCCGAGGAGGGTGCCGGGCTCGAGCAGGCCGATCTCGAAGCCTTCCTCGACCGGCTCGCCGAACCGCAGCGGCGCCCTTTCGTCTGAGACTTCCACCAACGCGACAACAAAGGCCCGCCCCCCGGCGGGCCTTTTGTTTTCCGCTCCACATAGAATCGCCCGCGCCCCCTTCGGCCACCCCTGTATGCCGCCCGATATCCGCGAGAAAAACCCGGTCACCCACGAGGAGAAGCTTGCCTACCTGCGCGATCTGCGCGACGCGGCGGTCAACTCGGCCTCCGAGGAAGCGGTCGAGAAGCAGCACGCCCGCGGCAAGCTGACCGCGCGCGAGCGGATCGACCTGCTGCTCGACCCGGGCTCCTTCGAGGAGCTCGACACCTTCGTGCGCCACCGCACGTACGACTTCGAGATGCAGAAGAAACGGCCCTGGGGCGACGCGGTCGTCACCGGCCACGGGACGATCGAAGGCCGCACGGTCTTCGTCTTCTCCCAGGACTTCACCGTCTTCGGCGGCAGCCTTGGCGAGGTGATGGCGGAGAAGATGTGCAAGGTCATGGACCTGGCCGCCGAGGTGGGCGCTCCCGTCATTGGCATCAACGACTCGGGCGGCGCTCGGATCCAGGAGGGCGTCGTCTCGCTCGGCGCCTACGGCGACGTCTTCGCCCGCAACGTCAAATGCTCCGGCGTGATCCCGCAGATCAGCCTGATCATGGGCCCCTGCGCGGGCGGCGCGGTCTACTCGCCGGCGATGACCGACTTCATCTTCATGGTCAAAGAGACCAGCCACATGTTCATCACCGGCCCGGAAGTGATCAAAACCGTGACCGGCGAGGAAGTCGAGTTCGAGGCGCTGGGCGGCGCGATGTCGCACAACTCGAAATCGGGCGTCGCGCACTTCGCCTCCGAGGACGAGGAGAGCTGTCTCGAAGACGCGCGCTACCTGATGAGCTTCCTGCCCTCGAACAACCTGGAGCTGCCGCCGCGCTTCGAGCCCTCCGACGACCCGGAGCGCGAAGACACCGAGCTCGACACCGTCGTCCCCGATGACCCGTCGAAGCCCTACGACATGCGCGAGGTCATCAAGCGCATCGTCGACGACGAAGAGTTCTTCGAGGTCCACGAGCACTTCGCCAAAAACATCATCTGCGGCTTCTCCCGCCTCGACGGCCATCCGGTCGGAGTGGTGGGGAACCAACCCGCCTTCCTCGCCGGCGTGCTCGACATCGAGGCCTCCGAGAAGGCGGCCCGCTTCGTCCGCACCTGCGACTGCTACAACGTCCCGCTCCTCACCTTCACCGACGTCCCCGGCTTCCTGCCCGGCACCGACCAGGAGTGGAACGGGATCATCCGCCACGGCGCCAAGCTCCTCTACGCCTACACCGAGGCGACCGTCCCGAAGCTCACCGTCGTCACTCGCAAGGCCTACGGCGGCGCCTACGACGTGATGGCCTCCAAGCACATGCTGGCCGACTTCAACTACGCCTGGCCGACCGCCGAGGTCGCGGTTATGGGCCCCGAGGGCGCGGTCAACATCATCTACCGCAAGGACATCGCGGGCTCGCCGACGCCCGACGAGCGTCGCCAGAAACTCATCGACGACTACAAAGCCCACTTCGCCAACCCCTACTCGGCGGCGGAGCGCGGCTACATCGACGATGTCATCGAGCCCCGCCAGACGCGCCCGAAGCTGATCAAAGCGCTCCGCATGCTGCAGTCCAAGCGCGTCCCCCAGCCGAAGCGCAAGCACGGCAACATCCCGCTCTAAGCGACTTCCGCGTCCCCGGCGGGGGGAGAATCCCCGTCCGCTGTTCCTTATGGTCCTGTGGGGACCATAAGGAACAGCCAGCCGGGGTGGACCTGGGGCGCGGTGGGGGTGCTGGCGTCGAGACAGCAGGGGCTCGTCTCCCGGGAACAGTTGCGCGGGCTGGGATTGAGCGATGAGGCGATCTCGAAGGCGGCGGCGCGGGGGTGGCTGCGGCCGGTGTTTCACGGGGTCTTTGCGGTGGGCCATGAGCATCTGACGGTCCACGCGCGGTTGCTGGCGGCGACGATGGCTTGCGGGGCGGGGAGCGTGGTTTCGCATGGGACGGCTGCCTGGGTGCTCGGGCTGCGCGATCGGCGGCCGGGGGCGGTCGACGTGATCGCGCCGGTCGAAGCGGGACGGAAGATCGCGGGGATCCGGAGGCGGTTCGTGCCGCCGCCGGTCGGGCGCGAAGTGTGGCGCCGCCACGGGGTTCCGGTGACCAGCCCGGCGCGCACGATCGTCGACTGTGCCGGATCGGACCCGGCCGGGGTCGGTGCCTTGGTCGAGCAGGCGGCGGTGGAGGGGCTGCTCGACGTCGCCGCGATCGACCGGGTGCTCGACGGGCCGCGGCGCCGGGGCACCCGCAAGCTGCTCCGGGTCCTGGCGCCGTGGCGGCGGTATAAGCGCGGGATCAAGCTCCGCAGCCGCATGGAGGCGAAGCTGCTGCCGATGCTGACCGAAGCGGCGCTGCCGATCCCGGAGACCAACGTCAAACTCCGCCTGGCGGGCAAGGTCTGCGAGGTCGACTTCCTCTGGCGACGCCAGAAGCTGGTCGTCGAAACCGACGGCGGGCGCTTCCACGACAACCCCGCGGCAGGGGCACGAGACAGCAGCCGCAACCGCGCCTTGGCCGGCGCCGGTTACCGCCTCCCGCGGCTGGGCTGGGAGGACCTCCGCGACCGGCCCCAGGCCACGCTGGCCGAGATCGCGCGGCTCCTCCGCGCGCGCGGCTAGTGCGCGGCGGTGGCCTCCGCCTCGGCGATCGCGGCGGGGGCGGCGGTCGGCGCGGCACCGCCGCCGCGGCCGGGGGTGAGGCCGGCATCGTCGCTGGAGAGGCGGTGGGCGAGGTAGACGGGGATGATCGAGAGGATGATCAGGATCACCGCGACGGCGGGGACGACCGGCAGCTCTTTGGGGCGGAAGAGGTTGTGGTAGATCCAGATCGGCAGGGTTTCTTCGCCCGCGCCGATGGTGAAGTTGGTGACGATGATCTCGTCGAAGGAGAGGGCGAAGGCGAGCAGGGCGCCGGCGCCGAGGGCGCTGCGCAGGGAGGGGAAGGTGACCCAGCGGAAGGTCTGCCAGGGGTCGGCGCCGAGGTCGGCGGAGGCTTCCTCGAAGGAACCCGAGGTGCGGCGCAGGCGCGCCACCACGTTGTTGTAGACGACGACGATGCAGAAGGTGGCGTGGCCGACGATCACCGTCATCAGGCTGAGGCTGATCCCGAGGACCTGGGTGAAGGTGTTGGAGAGCGCGACGCCGGTGACGATCCCCGGCAGGGCGATCGGCAGGACGACGAGGAAGGAGATCGTGTCGCGGCCGAAGAAGCGCCGCCGCCCGACCGCCAGCGCGATCAGGGTCCCGAGGGTGATCGCGATCAGCATCGCCACCACGCCCGCCTCGATCGAGGTGACCAGCGCTTCGCGGGCGCTGTCGGATTCGAAGGCCTTGCCGAACCAGCTGAAGGTGAAGCCCGGCGGCGGCCATTTGAGGATGCGGCTCGAGTTGAACGCCTCGACCACGATCACCAGCAGCGGGATGTAGATGAAGGCGAGCGCCAGCGCGACCGCCGCCCGCAGGAGGATCTTGCCGCGCCTGGAGAGTCTCATCGCCGCCGCCCCATCACACGTGTTCGAAGGCGCCGAGCTTGCGGGCGACGCCGAGGTAGGCGATCACGACGACGATCGGCACCAGGGCGAAGGCCGCCGCGAAGGGCTGGTTGTTGGTGATCGAGTCGAAGATCGAGGTGCCGATGAACTGTTCGTTGGAGACGAGTTTCGGCGCCAGGTAGTCGCCGAGGGTCAGCGAGAAGGTGAAGATCGAGCCCGCCACCACGGCCGGGAACGAGAGCGGCAGGATCACCTTGCGGAAGGTGGTGAAGGGGTGCGCGCCGAGGTCCTCGGAGGCGGCGATCAGCGAGTCCGGGATCCGTTCCAGCCCGGCGAAGATCGGCAGGATCATGTACGGCAGCCAGAGGTAGCTCATCACCAGCCACACCGAGGCGACGCCCGTCCCCGGCCCGTGCAGGCCGATCGGTTCGAGCGCCCAGTTCAGCACCCCGTGTTCGGCCAGGATCGCCCGCCAGGCGATGATCTTCACCAGGTAGCTGGCCCAGAGCGGCATCAGCACCGCGACGACCAGCGCCGCCTTGGTCTTCCGGCCCGCCACCTTCGCCATGTAGAAGGCGATCGGGAAGGCGATGAGCGCGTCGGTGATCGTCACCAGCGCCGCCGTGCGGACCGTCCGCCAGACGATCTCGCGGTAGACCGGGACGTTGACGAGTTCTTCGAAGTTCTGCCAGCTGAGTTCCTTGATCACCGAGCCGCTGAGCGGGTCGACCGTCCAGAAGGCGGTGATCAGGAGGACGACCAGCGACCCCAGGTAGAGGATCACCAACCACGCCATCGGGGCCGCCAGCAGCGACCCGATCTGCAACCGGGGGCGGCCGTTGAAGAAGCCGGCGAGCCGTCTGCCCGCCGACCTCTTCACGATTACCGCGTCAGTCGCCACCGCGACCGTCCATCAATCGCGCCCCGGCTCCTAGCCTTTGATTTCGGTCCAGGCCCGGACCCAGTCGTTGTAGTCCATGCAGTCGGTTTCCCCGCCTTCCGAGCATTCCGCCAGCGGCGTGCGCCAGTAGTACACGCGCTTCCAGAACGCCGGTTCTTCGGCGTGGTATTCGCTGCAGAAATTCGGGTTTTCGGTTTCTTCGCAGGCCTTTTCCTGGGCCGGCGCCTCGCCGAAGTATTCGGCCACCTGGGCGTTGGCTTTCGGGCTGATGATGTAGTTCATCCACATGTACATGCAGTTGGGATGCTTGGCGTGGGAGCTGATCATCCAGGTGTCAGACCAGCCCGTAGCACCCTCTTTCGGCAGGAAGCCCTGACTCGCCGGGCTCGCTTCCACCGGTTCGTTTTCGCCTTTCAGGGCGAAGTACTGGTACTGCCAGGTGGTGCCGACCTGGTTCGAGCCGTTGGCGAACCCTTCGATCTGCTGTTCGGCGCTCGACCAGTATTCACCGACGTTCGGTTTCTGTTCTTTCATCAGTTCGACCGCCGCGTCGAACTGTTCTTCGTTCAGCTCGTAGGGGTCTTCGATGCCGAGCTTCGGTTCGTGGTTCATCAGGTAGAGCGCGCCTTCGGCGATCGACATCGGGTCGTCGTACTGGCTGATGTGGCCGGAGTACTTGGCCGCGACCTTCGGGTCCAGGGTCACTTCCCAGGAGCTGGGCGGCGGCTTGACGTCGTTCTTGTTCCACATCAGGAGGTTCGCGCCGCGCCCGTGCGGGATCCCGTACGGCTTGCCTTCGAAGGTGTTGTAGACCTGACCTTTGAGGTCGGGGAAGACCGTCTTGTAGTTCGGGATCAACGCGACGTTGACCGGCGCGACTTCGTGTGCGGCCCAGAGGCGCGCGGTCGCGTTGCCCGACGCGGAGACGCCGTCGTACTGTCCGGTCTCCATCAGTTTCACCATTTCGTCGGAGGTGCCGGCGACCTTGTCGTTGACTTTGCAGCCCGATTTGGCTTCGAACGGTTTCACCCATTCGGGTTCGACGTAGCCGGCCCAGGAGATGAGGTTCACTTCCCCCTCGCCTTTGCCGAGCTTCTGCAGTTCTTCGCCGCCGCCACCGCCTTCACCGCCGGTGGTCCCGGTGGTCGACCCGCCACCCCCGCAGCCGGCCAAGACGAGCATGAACGCGACCAGACCCGCGACGACGAACCACGCCGTGCGCGCCGGGCTGCCCTTTTGTCCCCTCATGGTGCTACCTCCTCCTTGTTCTTTGCACCGGAAACCGCCGCCGCGTGCTGCGGCCGCCATCCCACGACGACCTCGGCCCCCTGCGTGGGCGCGGCGCCGGGCGCCTCACCCACGTTCTGCCTGACCAACTGCAAGGTTCCCCCGGCGTCGAGCCTCACCGTATACCGCGTCACGGCGCCCGCGTAGGCGACCTCGACGACGCGGCCGCTCTCGGTGACGAGGTCGTCGGTCGGCGCCTCGGGCGCGACCACCTCGATCTTCTCCGGGCGCACGGTGAAGCGCTCGCCGTCCCGTTCCAGCACGTTCGAGGTGCCGACGAAGTCGGCCACGAACTCGTTCACGGGATGCTCGTAGAGGTCTTCCGGGGTCGCGACCTGCTCGATCCGCCCGTCGTTGAAGACCGCGATCCGGTCGCTCATCGTCAGCGCCTCGTCCTGGTCGTGGGTGACGTAGACGAAGGTGATCCCGACCTCCCCCTGGATCGACTTCAGCTCCGTCTGCATCTGCTCGCGCAGCTTCAGGTCGAGCGCCCCGAGCGGCTCGTCGAGCAGCAGCACCCGCGGCCGGTTGACGATCGCCCGCGCCAGCGCCACCCGCTGGCGCTGGCCGCCGGAGAGCTCGCCGGGCTTGCGGTCGCCGTAGCCCGGCAGCCGCACCATCTCCAGCGCCTCGTCGCGGCGCCGCGCCCGCTCGGCCTTGTCGACTTTCGCCACCTTGAGCCCGTAGGCGACGTTGTCGGCCACGGCCATGTGGGGGAACAGCGCGTAGTCCTGGAAGACGGTGTTGACGGCGCGTTCGTAGGGCGGCACGCCGGAGACGTCGACGCCCGCCAGCTCGATCGTCCCCGCGGTCGGCTCCTCGAAGCCCGCGATCATCCGCAGCGTCGTCGTCTTGCCCGACCCGGAGGGCCCGAGCATGGTGAAGAACTCGCCGGCGCGGATCTCCAGATCGATGCCGGCGACGGCGGTCACCCCACCGTATTCCTTGGTGAGGCCCGCGAGGCGGATGTCAGACGAGGACTCTTCTATGTCGCGAAGTTATCCCAGCGGGACAACGTGCGCAGGACAAATCGCCGCGGCGGCTTTGTCCGCCGTGGCTAGAAGCCGGTCGGGTGGCGCGCCACAAAGCCTTCGTTGGTGCGCAGTTCTTCGTGCCAGCGGGGGCCGGTTTCGGTGCCGCTGTCGCCGCTGGTGTCGAAGCGGTACCCGGCAACCGTCATGTAGGCGTGGCCGGCGTTGGCGTAGACGGTGATCCAGCGGCCTTCGCCTTCTTCGCCCCAGCTCATCATCGGGCCGGAGGGAAGCGGGCTTTCGAGGAACCTGCCGCCGTGGAGGGCGAAGGAGACCGAGCCGGAGCAGTCGTAGCCGCGCGAGGCGAAGGACGCGTGGCCGCCGCCCCAGATGTAGGGCTTGGTGCGGATCTTGTTCGCCGCCGCGATGACGGCCTTGACGCGGGCCGGGGCGGACGCGGGCGGGATCAGTTCGCCGCTGGCCAGCATCTTGGCCTTCGCGGTCGGGGTGCAGATGTCGACTTCGGCGGGGGTGAGGCCGCCGGTGCGGCAGGCGGCGGAGGCGCCGCTCGGGGCCACGAGGGCCGCCACGATCAGAGCCATGGCCAAGGCCAGACTCGCTTTCAGCTTGAAACCGCGCTTCGGCAAACCGATATCTCCTTCGTCGGCCTACGGGGTTAGCTGTCGGGCTGGCGCTGAAAGAGCCTGCGCCTCCACCAGGAGGTGGATTAGCCCCGAAAACGTGGTTCCCCCGTTCCCGCTGCCAGATGGCGTGCAGGACTCGGCGTTTCGGTCGTGTTGACCGGCGGCATAGTAGTGCATCGCCCGGACTTTTGCTTACAAAACGCAAACATTAGGTTCCGATTCGCACTTGAGGCGGGGGTTCCTGCGGCGACGCCCCTAGTAGATTGGGGTTTTGGAATGGAGATCGCCGCACGCACAGCACTGCTCACCGGGGCCACCGGCGGCCTCGGCCGGGCGATCGCGCGAGGGCTGGCGGGCGCCGGCGCCGCTCTTGTACTGAGCGGGCGGCGCGAGCAGGACCTTCTGGCGCTGGCCGAGAGCCTGCCCGGCTCCGACCACCGCGTCCTCGTCGCCGACCTCGCCGAGGACGGTGAGGCGGAGCGGCTCGCCGCGGCGGCCGCCGGCGTCGACATCCTCGTCGCCAACGCCGGGCTTCCCGCCACCGGCTGGCTGGCCGAGTTCTCCGCCGAGGAGGTGAAGCGCGCCCTGCGCGTCAACCTCGAGGCGCCGATGCTGCTCGCCCAGGCCCTCTTCCCGGAAATGCTGGAGCGCGGCTCCGGCCACCTGGTCTTCGTCTCCTCGCTGTCCGGCAAGTCGGCCAGCCCCCGCACCTCCGTCTACAACGCGACCAAGTTCGGCCTGCGCGGCTTCGCGCTCGGCCTGCGCACCGACCTCGCCCCGCGCGGGATCGGCGTGTCCCTGGTCTCACCCGGCTTCGTCCGCGATGCGGGCATGTTCGCCGAGGCCGGCGAAAAGAAGCCGCCGCTGATGGGGACCACGACCCCCGAGGCGGTCGCCGACGCGGTCCGCTCGGCAATCACCAGCGACCGTGTCGAGGTGGCCGTCGCGCCGCTCTTCGACCGGGTCGCCGCCCACGCCGGCATGGTCAGCCCCCGGGTCGCGGTCCTCGCGCAGAGCGGCAGTGTCGGCCAGCGCGCCGCCGAGGCGATCGCCTCGGGCCACGACGAGGGCAAGCGTTGAGCCGGCCCTCCCACCTGTTCCCCCTCCCCGAAAGGTTCGTCCCATGAGCACCTCTTCCGATTCCTTCGGCGCCCGCGCGACCCTCGAGGTCGGCGGCAAGGCCTACGAGATCTTCCGCCTCGACGCGCTGCAGGAGCGCTTCGACGTCGCCCGCCTGCCGTACTCGATCAAGGTGCTGCTGGAGAACGTGCTGCGCCTGGAGGACGGCGTGTCGGTGAGCGCCGCCGACGTCGAGGCGATCGCCTCCTGGGACGCCGCCGCCGAGCCCAGCGTCGAGATCCCCTTCCAGCCCGCCCGCGTGCTGATGCAGGACTTCACCGGCGTGCCCGCCGTGGTCGACCTGGCCGCGATGCGCGACGCGATGGACGAGATCGGCGGCGACCCGAAGGCGATCAACCCGCTGGTCGACGTCGACCTGGTGATCGACCACTCGGTGCAGGTCGACGCCTTCGGCAACGCGCGCGCCTTCGCGGTCAACGCCGAGCGTGACTTCGAGCGCAACCGCGAGCGCTACTCGTTCCTCAAGTGGGGCCAGTCGAGCTTCGACAACTTCCGCGTGGTGCCGCCCGCGACCGGGATCTGCCACCAGGTCAACCTCGAGTACCTCTCCCAGGTCGTCTACTCGCGCCGCGGCGACGGCGCCCTGCAGGCCTACCCGGACACGCTGGTCGGGACCGACTCGCACACGACGATGGTCAACGGCCTCGGCGTGCTCGGCTGGGGCGTCGGCGGGATCGAGGCCGAGGCGGCGATGCTCGGCCAGCCGATCTCGATGCTGCTGCCGCAGGTGCTCGGCTTCAAGCTCTCCGGCGAGCTGCCGGAGGGGTCGACCGCGACCGACCTCGTCCTCACCGTCACCGAGATGCTGCGCGAGCGCGGCGTCGTCTCCAAGTTCGTCGAGTTCTTCGGGCCGGGGCTGGCGACCCTGGGGCTGGCCGACCGGGCGACGCTCGGCAACATGTCGCCGGAGTTCGGCTCGACCTGTGCGATCTTCCCGGTCGACGCCGAGACGCTGCGTTATCTGGACCTGACCGGGCGGCCGACCGAGACGATCGCGCTGGTCGACGCCTACGCGCGCGAGCAGGGGATGTTCCACGACGAGTCGTCCGCGGATCCCGTCTTCTCCGACCTGCTGGAACTCGACCTCGGCGACGTCGTGCCGTCGATCGCCGGGCCGAAACGGCCGCAGGACCGGGTGCCGCTCGACGAGGCCAAGGAGTCGTTCCTCGAGGCGATGGCGGATCTGGCCCCGGAGAGCGCCAACCGGATGGGCAACGGCGATTACCGCGACGAGGCGATCGACGAGTCATTCCCCGCCTCCGACTCGCCCGCCGAGGATCGCGAAGGCGAGAAGGGCAAACCGCGGCCGGCGGTGACGGGGGCGGCGACGGCGATCCACAGCGGCGACGCGATCGAGGTGACGGTCGACGGCGAGACCTTCGAGCTCGACCACGGCCGGGTCGTGATCGCGGCGATCACCTCCTGCACCAACACCTCGAACCCGAGCGTGATGGTCGGCGCCGGGCTCCTGGCGCGGAACGCCCTCGCCAAGGGGCTCTCGCGCCGGCCCTGGGTGAAGACCTCGCTGGCGCCGGGCTCGACCGTCGTCACCGATTACCTGCGCCAGGCGGGGCTCGACGAGTTCCTCGACGGGCTGCAGTTCAACCTGGTCGGCTATGGCTGCACCACCTGCATCGGCAACTCGGGGCCGCTGGCGCCGGAGATCTCGGCGGCGATCGCCGAGAAGGACCTCGCCGTCTGCGCCGTCCTCTCCGGCAACCGCAACTTCGAGGGCCGGATCAACCAGGACGTCAAAGCCAACTACCTGGCGAGCCCGCCGCTGGTCGTCGCCTACGCGCTGGCCGGGCGGATGGACATCGACATCACCACCGAGCCGCTCGGCGAGGGCACGGACGGCGAGCCGGTCTACCTGCGCGACATCTGGCCGAGCGCCGAGGAGATCAAGCGCGTGGTCGGCGATTCCGTCGCGGCGGAGATGTTCAAGCGCAACTACGCCGACGTCTTCGCCGGCGACGAGGAATGGAACGCCGTCGAGGTGCCGGAGGGCGACCGCTACGACTGGCCCGACTCGACCTACGTGCGGCAGCCGAGCTTCTTCGGAGACATCCCCGCCGACCCGCCCGGCATCGCGCCGATCGAGGGCGCCCGCGCCCTCGCCGTCCTCGGCGACTCGGTCACCACCGACCACATCTCGCCCGCCGGCGCGATCAAAAAAGTAAGCCCGGCGGGGGAGTGGCTGATGGAGCAGGGGGTCGAGCCGCGCGACTTCAACTCCTACGGCTCGCGCCGCGGCAACCACGAGGTGATGGTCCGCGGGACCTTCGCCAACATTCGCCTGCGCAACCAGCTGGTCGAGAAGGCGGGCGGCTTCACCCGCCACTTCCCCGACGGTGAGGAGACGACGATCTACGACGCCGCGGTTGCCTACGCCGCCGAGGGCGTGCCGCTGGTCGTCCTCGCGGGCAAGGAGTACGGCTCCGGCTCCTCGCGCGACTGGGCCGCCAAGGGCACCGTCCTGCTCGGCATCCGCGCCGTGATCGCCGAGTCCTTCGAGCGCATCCACCGCTCCAACCTGATCGGGATGGGCGTCGTCCCCCTCCAGTTCGCCGACGGCGAGAACGCCGAGTCCCTCGGCCTCACCGGCACCGAGACCTTCACCGTCGGCGACCTCGAAGAGGGCAAGGCGAAGACCGTGACCGTGACCGTGAAGGCGGATGACGGGACTGAGAAGACCTTCGAGGCGAGAGTCCGCCTCGATACGCCGAACGAGGTCACGTACATCAACAACGGCGGCATTCTGCAGACGGTGCTGCGGAATTTGAAGTAGGCGAGGGTCCGGGGAAGGGTTCGGGCCCCGCAAGCTGGCGCCCGGAAGGGACGGGGCCCCGCAAGCTGTCGCCCGAGGAAGGACCCGCCCCTCTCGCCACGGCCCGGGCAGGCTGTGGCCGTGGCGAGAG
>CALCIA010000126.1 GCA_937907435.1 uncultured Actinomycetes bacterium | reverse complement strand
GCCACAGCCTGCCCGGGCCGTGGCGAGAGGGGCGCGTCCCTACCCGGGCGACAGCCGGCAAGGCGGACGGCCCATCGTCGTCTGGGTGAGTTCGCAGAAATCCGCGGATAGCGCGGAGAAGTGCGAACTCGCCTGGCGCTCTTCCGGGCGCCAGCCTGCGGGTCCTGAATCCTCCCCCCGTAGCCCCCAGCCTCCGAGGGCGCAACCTTCCGGGTCTCCGTGGCGTGCCGTGGGCGATTGCTCTGGAACCACTCGCCTGGCGTCCGAAACGGAAACCTCTACCAGCGCACGGGACCGCTGCGGTCGAAGAAGCCGCCGGTCGGGCCGTCGGCGCCGACCAGTGCCATCTGGGTCACGATGGCGGCGCCTTCGTCGGGGGTCATCGGCGCGGCGGCCTTGTTGTCGGGGCCGCCGAGGTCGGTCTTGACCCATCCCGGGCAGACCGCGTTGACCTTGACCGGGGTGTCGGCGAGCGCCTTGGACAGGGCGATGGTGATCGAGTTGAGGGCCGCCTTGGAGCTCTGGTAGGCGGGGACGATCATGCCGTAGTAGCCCGAGTCGGGATCGGTCTGGTCGGCCAGCGAGCCCATCGTGCTGGAGACGTTGACGATGCGCCCCGCGGGCGCCGCGCTCAGCAGCGGGAGGAAGGCCTCGGTGACGGCGACGGCGCCGAACACGTTGGTGTCGAAGGTGGTCCTGAACATTCGCAGGTCCATCGGGCCCTCCACCTGCTCGGCGGCGGTCGCCTCGGGCAGGACGCCGGCGTTGTTGACGAGGATGTCGAGGTGGCCGTGGCGCTCCTTGACCTGCGCGGCGGCGGCCCGCACGCCGGCCGGATCGGTCACGTCGATCCTCACCGCCTCCGCGTCGATCCCCTCCGCGCGCAGGAGCGCGGCGGCCTCCTCGCCCTTCTCGGGGTCACGGGCCCCGATCAGCACCTCGACTCCCGATCCGCCGAGCCGGCGGGCGGCGGCAAATCCGATGCCCTTGTTGGCACCGGTGATCAACGCGTTCCTCATGCACTGCTCCTTTGGTTGGTGGCGTTGGGAGAACAACGCCGGGGAGCCGCGGAACGTGAGAACCGACTGGATCTTCTGGTTCAGGTGCAAAGGAAATCGGGCGGCCGGCCGAAACGTTGGGAAGCAAATCCCCGCGCCGTCCGGCGCTCGTCCAAGGAGTGTCTTGAACCCGATGAACTCGTCCCGAAAGGCGCGCCGGCTGATCCCCGCGGTCGCCGCCGCCCTGCTCGCGGTCGCATTGCTCGTGCCCGCTGCCAAGGCGGCCGCCGCGGAAATCCCGCCGCTGGTCACGACCTCGCAGTACAAAGCGCTGGTCGGTTACGTCGAAAAGCTGAACGACCTCTCGCGCGTCCCTGCCACCGCCGCCCAGAAAGCCTCCTACGAGGACCGGCTGGAGAACAAGCACGACGCCACGGTCGACAAAGCGACCGCGCTCTTCGACCGCGCCAAGAAAGCCGCCCAGCTCGAATCCCAGCGCCAGATCAGGATCGGCGTGCAGACGATCCGCCAGACCGAGGCGGGGGAACTCGCCGCCCTGCGAAGGGACTACGACGCGCGCATGGACCGGGCCGCGGACAACCACGACCGTGCGACCGCCCGGGTCGAAGACGTCTTCGACGGCCGCAACTCGGCGTTGCGCCGCCAGGTCACCCGTCTGCGCAAGCAGAAAGCGGAAGCCGAAAGCCCGCTGAGCAAGGCCACGATCCAGGAAGCGATCGACCGCCGGACCAGGCGCGGGAGCGAAAATCGCAAGCTCCAGCAGGAAGAAATCGCCGACCTGAAGGCTGGCTTCAGCCGCGAAAAGGCCGCGATCCGCGAAGGCAAGCGGTCGGCGACGCAGAGCCTGCAGCAGAACGACGCCGAAGCGATCGTGACCCTGCGCAACCGCGGCAAGCGGATCTACAACAGCACCCTTCGCACGCTGCAGGACCGGCGCGTGAACCAGCTGAACGACCTCGAACGGAAGCTCGACGCGGGCCGCGCCGCGATCGGGCGGATCCCGGCCAAGAGCTGAGCGCCCGTCGCCCGCCGTGGAGGTCCATTCCCGGCGGGCGACGCCACGCCCGGGCGCGGCCCGCGCCTAGTCCATGAACTTCAGCCTGGTGTCCGTGGCGCTGCAGGAGTACTTCGAGGATCCGTGGACCTTGCATTCCGACGTGTTCGCGGTGCTCCAGACGTAGATCTTGTACTCGACGGTCGCGTCGGTCCCCTCGATCTCGTAACGGAGGTCGGCGGCGTACTGGATCCCGCCGAGGGGGCTGAAGCCGTACTTCAGCTCGAACCAGTCCCAGGCGGTGGGATCGATGTAGGAGCCGTCGGCCGGGCGACCCTCGAAGTCCATCGGGTAATGGGGCTTGACGCAGTGGCCCGCGTGGGGGCAGAGTCCGGTCGGGACGGGCTTCACCGACTCCAGCTTCAGTGGCACGTGGCTGACGTTGTGCAGCAGGAAGCCGCGGCTCGCGGCGCTCGCGGGCCCGGCGGCCAGGAGCCCGAGGGCCGCCGCGACGGCGAGAAGAACGACGGCCGTCCCACCGCGTCGGATGGCCTTACGTGACCGTACTTCGTTCATGGACCTGCCTTTCGAGATAGGGGTGCGAGTCGAGGCTAGATCGGCGCGGGCGGAATTCCAGGGGGCTCAGGTCCCCTCTCGTGGGGGCCCGGCGTAAGTGGCGCAGACGAGGTAGTCGACGTCGTCGGCGAAGGGCCAGCGCCAGAGGGCGGTGGCGGTGGGCGTGATGCCGAGGTCGGCGAGGGCGGTGCGCGGGTCGCTCTCGTGCGGGCCGAGGCCGCGGGCGGCGAGGGACAGGACGGCGCCCGGGCCGTCGCTCGCGGCGCGCGCGAGGACCGCCTCCAGCCCGACCGGCTGCTCATGCCCGTCCCACCAGGCGAGCGGGTCGTGGAGGTGGACGACGCGCGGGGCAGAGGCGTGGAGTCGAGCCACGACCGCGCGGGTGAGGTGGCGCGCGTGGCGGGCGAGAGCGGCGGCGCGGCGATCGGGGTCGACTCCGAGGTCGAGCAGCGCGGGGTAGAGGAGCTGGCTGTAGAGGAGGTCGCCGACCACCAGGTCGTAGGGAGCGCCGGGGAGGGGGAGGTCCGGACGGAGAGCGAGCGCCGCGGGCCGAACCGACCCGGACTCTCTGTCATCGCTTTGCGGCTCCGCTAGCGCGATCCCGACCGCCGCGCCGTCCGCCGAGTCGCCATCACCATCCCGCAGCACCGCCAGGGCGACTCGGTCCGCGCCACCTCGCGTCACGTCGTGACCGACCACGGCGACCTTGCGTCGCTCCGCCCGCCGCAGCCTCCGCCGCGCCCCTTGCGCCGCGCGGGGATCGATGTCGATCAGGACGACCTCGCCCGCCCGCCGGACGATCCGCCGCAGCGGCAGGTCGTCGCCATTGCCCGCCCCGACGATCGCTACCCGGGCGCCGTCGTCGAGCCATGGCGCGATGAAGTCCCAGAGCGCGTCGCGTGCCGGCGCCCAGCGCCGATGCCGGTCGCGCTCCGCCCCCGCGTTGCGGCTCGCATTCGCCACCCGCGCCGGCGCGCCTACGAGAAGCCGCCGCAATTCCCCGGCAGCCCGCTGTCGATGGGCCGAAAACCTGTCCATATGTCCGGTTTTCGGCCCATCGACATCAAGCATGGGGGTCGCCGGGGTCGTTGCGGACGGTCAGGTAGGACTGCCAGGTGATCCGCAGGATCACGACGGTGACGACGAGGCCGATCAGGGGGTCGGCGACCTGGATGCCGAGGGCGACGAGGACCGCGCTGGCGACGACCGCGAGGCTGACGAGGCCGTCGGTGCGGGCGTGGTAGCCGTCGGCGACCAGGGCCGGACTCTGCAGCCGCCGTCCCGCGCGCAGGCGCACCCACGCCGCCGCCTCGTTGCCGAGGAAGCCGATCGCGCCGGCGCCCGCCAGCGCCCAGAGGTGGGTCAGGTGCTGGGGGTTGAGCAGGCGGTCGACCGACTCGCCGAAGGCGACGCAGGCGCTGACGAAGATGGTGGCGACGACGAAGTAGCCCGCGTAGCGCTCGGCCTTGAACGAGCGCATCAGGAAGGCGGCGCCGAGCGGCACCGCGGTCAGGGCGTCGCCGAAGTTGTGGATCAGGTCGGCGAGCAGCGCGATCGAGTCGGAGAGGACGAAGACGACGAGCTGCAGCGCCGCCGTGACGCCGAGGATCAGCAGGCTCGCGAGCACCGCGCGCAGCCCGGCCCGCGAGCGCTTGATCGACGCCGCGACCAGCCCGTGGCTGTGACCGTGCTCGCCGCCGTGGTCGTGGGACGCGGCGTGCCCGTGCGGCTCGCCGGGGCCGTGTTCATGTGAGTGCGACGCCCCGTGCGCGTGCCCGTGGCCGGGGACCGACATCAGGCGGTCGCCGCGTCGGCGCGGTGGGCGCGCTCGGCCAGGCCCAGCCGAACGTGTTCGACGTGCGACATCGCCTGCTCGAGCAGGCTGCCGACGTGGTCGTCGTGCAGCGAGTAGACGACCCGCCGCCCGTCCCGCTCGCCGGCCACCAGACCCAGGTGCCGCAGGATCCGCAGCTGGTGCGAGACCGCCGAGCCGTCCATGCCGACCGCCGCGCTGATCTCGCCGACCGAGGCCGGCGCGGCGTAGAGGCAGGCGAGGATCCGTAGGCGGCTCGGCGTCGCCAGCGCCTGCATCGTCTCTGCGACCTGGCCGGCCACCTGGGGCTCGAGCAGCTCGCCCGGGTCGGGGGTCGCGCCGTGGCTCACGCCTTCGAACGATACCTGAAGACCTGTTCAGTCTTTACATGCTGCGGGCGGGGCGTGGAGCGCCGAGGCGCCGGTCAGGCGACGGTCGCCTCGCCACCCTTGACGCGCCGGCGGCTCATGTCGGCGAGGCCGAGCGCGCCGAGCAGGAAGGGGACGCCGGCGTGGAAGACGCGGTAGAGGAGGACGCCGCCGACCGAGAGGCTGAGCGGGGCGGCGTAGAGGGTGAAGGCGCCGACCAGGCCGCCCTCGGCGCTGCCGGGGAGCGGCACGATCGCGCCGGCGTGGCCGATCGTGTAGGCGAGGACGAAGAGGCCGAGCGCCGGCCCGCCGCCGCCGAGCGCCTCGAAGGCGGCACCCATCGAGGCGACGTCGAAGGCGTAGTAGCCGATCGCGCCGGCGATCAGGAGCACTTCGCGCCGTCCCAGCACCATCTCGACGCTGGTGCTGACGGCGCCGACCAGCCAGGCCTGGGCGAGCGCGACGGCGCGGCGGATGCGGCCGCCCTTCTCGGGGTCGAGCTGGGGGATCACCCGCGGCAGGACGATCACCGCGGCGAGGATCAGGGCGGCGATGGCGGCCGGGACCAGCGTCGCCGACAGGGCGGCGTCGCCGGGGATGAGGTTGGCGGCCTCGAGCAGGCCGAAGACGATCAGCGCGCCGGCGCTGACGCCGCTGGTGACGAGGAAGAGGACCGCCGAGCGGCTGGCGGCGAAGGCGGTGGGGATGCCGGAGCGGATCAGGATCACGGCGCCGAGCGCGAGGCCGCCGCTGCCACCGCTGGGCAGGAAGACGTTGGCGCTCTCCTCGACCACGCCGACGTCGAAGGACTCGCGCCAGTCGAGCCGCCGCTCGAAGGCCCCGCGCAGGGCGACGACGAAGCTCAGCACCGAGAGCAGCTGCAGGACGAAGGCGGCGACGACCCAGCCGGGATCGGTGTCGGCGAAGCGATCGCGGATCGGCTCGAGGAAGGGGACCCAGACGACGGCCGCGGCGGCAAGCACGGCAAGGCCCGCGGCGAGCAGCCCGTTGACCAGGATCCGGCGGCCTTCGGGCGCCTTCTGGCGCGCCGCTTCCACCTCC
This sequence comes from uncultured Actinomycetes bacterium, assembly GCA_937907435.1. Lineage (GTDB taxonomy): Bacteria > Actinomycetota > Thermoleophilia > Solirubrobacterales > 70-9 > VAYN01. Next base: position 9,201 of record CALCIA010000126.1, on the reverse strand, counting down.
TCGGTGCAGTCGAGACCGCGGCTCCGCAGCTCCGCGCAGGGGTCGTCTTTCAGCTCAGGGGAGGGTTCTACGAACTGCAGCACGTGTAGATCCTCGATTCCCCAATCATTTATGAATCCCAAACTTTACCGTGCTTGTATGTCGTGAATGACCGTCCGAACGCCGGCCGAACGCGCACAGCCCTCAGGTACCCGCGTCGATGAGCTCCCCGCCGCGGTGCTGATCGCGCGCGTGGCGCGGCGGGTGCGCTCGCGCCTGCGCGCGGCGCTCGTCCCGACCGGGCTTCGCCAGCGGCACCTCGTCGCCCTCTCCTACCTGCGCGACCACGGCCCGGCGCGCCAACAGTCCCTGGCCGAGAGCCTCTGCATGGATGCGAGCAGCCTCGTCTGCCTGCTGAACGACCTCGAGGACCGCGATCTGATCGCCCGCCGCCGCGATCGCGAGGACCGCCGCCGCGGCATCCTCGAGCTGACCGACCACGGCCGCGCGACGCTCACCGAGATCGATGCGGTCCTGGCCGACATCGACGCCGAGATCCTCGCCGACCTCGACGAGTCCGAGCGCACCGATCTGCGCGCCCTCCTCGCCCGCCTCAGCGGCGTCGGCGTCGAGGCGTAGCGCCGGGTCGCGCCGGTCGCGGGACGCCGGCTGTCGCCTCGGGCGGCTGATCGGCGACCCCGGCTGGCTGAGGCCGCCGATCAGCCGCCGTGCCGGGGAGGTCCCGAGGGTCGAGTTCGCACTTTGCCGCGCATACCGCGGAGAAGTGCGAACTCACCGGGGTCCTCCGAGACGCCGGCTCCGTCGCTCGCTGAGTTTTGGGTGCCCTGGCGCCCTCAACTCAGCGAGCGACCGACCGGGGTCCGTCCGCCTTCGGCGGGCGACCATCCGGGTCGAGTTCGCAGTAATCCGCGGTATGCGCGGCAAAGTGCGAACTCGCCTGTCGCTCCCTCCCCGCGGGCTCCTCGGGCCGCCGCGGATGCCCTGCCGACCACAGCCGCCCCGTGGGTCGGCAGGGCATCCGCGGCTCTCGCAGGCCACCCGTCCCTTACCCCTCGGAGCCGGCCGCCGTGCGACCGATCGCTAACCCGACCGTCTGCAGTTGACCGGCCCTGGGCCGGTGAAGTGCAGATACGGCGCGCCGCTTGGTGGCGGTTGCGGCTAGCTTGCGGCGATGTCCGTCCTCCTCGGTCTGCTCGCCGCCGCCACCTACGGCAGCTCCGACTTTCTCGCCGGGCTCGCCAGCCGCCGGTTGCCGCCGATCGTCGTCACCGCCGGGGCGCAGGCGCTCTGCCTCGTCGTCGGGCTGATCGCGGTCGTCTTCTACTCCGGCGACGGGCTCAGCGGCGGGGTCCTGGCCTGGGGTGCGGCCGGCGGCATCGGCTCGGTCGGCGGCACCTTCGCGCTCTACCGCGGCCTCGCCGGCGGCGCGATGAGCGTCGTCGCGACCCTCTCCGGCCTGCTCACCGCGGTGATCCCGGTGGTCGTGGGACTGGCGACCGGCGACTCGCTGAGCGCGCCGGCGGCGATCGGCATCATCGCCGCGATCCCGGCGATCGGCCTGGTCTCCTGGCAGACCGGCGGCGGCGGAGGAGCGGCCGGTTCGGGCGCGATCTGGGGAGTCCTCGCCGGCATCGGCTTCGGCTTCCTCTTCGTCGCCTACGACCGCGCGGGCTCCGCCGCCGGCGCCTGGCCGATGGCCGTGGCCGAGGCGGTGGCGACGCTCCTGGCCATCGGCCCCGCGCTGCTCGCGTTGCGCGCGCGAAGGGTGGGGAGCATGGCGCTGGCGGCCGGCGACGCTGACGCCGTGGACCACGTCACGGCCGCCGGCCACGCAGGCGCGGCCGACCACGTCGCTGCCACCCGGCCCGAAGCCATCGCCGACCGCCAGAGCCTCGGCCTGCTGCTGGCCGCGGGCCTGCTCGCCGGGGCCGCCAACCTCTCATTCATCATCGCCAACCACCACGGCGAGCTCGCGGTCGTGGCCGTGCTCACCGCGCTCTATCCCGGCTTCACCGTGATCCTCGCCCGCGTCGTCCTCGGCGAGCGCTGGTCCTCCGCCCAGAAGCTGGGCCTGGCGACCGCCCTCGTCGCGACCTTCCTCGTCAGCCTCGGCTCGGTCTGAGGCGCGCCCGCCGCGCCCGCCCTACGCGGTCGCCAGCAGCTTCTGCTTGGCGCGGTCGTACTCCGCCTCGGTGAGTGCGCCTTTCTCCACCAGCTCGTGCAGCTTGTGGAGTTCGTCGGCGGGCGAGGTGTGGGCCGCGGCGCGGATGTAGTGGTCGGCTTCGTGTTTGGCTTCGGCCTGGGCGCGCAGCTGTCGTTCGCGCATGTCGGACCCGTAGACGATCAAGTAGACGAGCGCCGCCAGGTACGGGATGAAGACCAGGACCACGAGCCAGGCCGCCTTCAGCCACCCCGACATCTCGTGGTTGCGGAAGAGGTCGGTGATGATCGTGAACAGGATCCAGATCCAGACCACGAACAGGAAGATCTCGAAGACCATCAGCAGGATGTCCCCGAAGGTGACGTCGGCGAGCGGCAACGTGATTCCTTTCTCTCAGCCCCCGCGGAGCTCGTCGAGCGATTTGACCTCGAGGTCGAACGGCTCGTCGGCGGCGCGACGGCGACGGTAGGGCGAGACGGTCACGCGGTGGACCTCACCGCAGGAGCAGGGGACTTCGATCGGGCTGGTGTCGGCGGCCGGGTCGGTGTCGACTTTCAGCCGTTTGAGTTCGCCTGTCTCTTTGCAGCCGAACGAGATCACCCAGCCATAGTCCGGACGCTCGGCGCGGCGCGCTTTCGAGGGGCTCATGCGCGCATCCTCCCATGAACCGGAGGACGCCGGGACGGACTCATGGGCCGAAGTCGACGACCTGGAGGTTCAGCGGCAGCTCGGCGCGCCTGGGCCCGCGCGGCGCGTCCGCCAGCTTCGCCTTGGCGCCGAGGACGAAGAACTGGGGGAAGTTCGTCAGCGTGCCTTCGGCGGTGAAGGCGGAGAAGCGGAACGGGAGACCTTCGGCGCCGAGCGGCGTGGGACCGTCCATGAGCTGGAAGTGGAGGTGGGGCGCGTTCGAGTTGCCGGAGCTGCCGAGCAGGCCGAGCGTCTGCCCGACCGTCACCCGCTGCCCGACCCGGACCCGCACCGAGCCCGGCATCAGATGGCCGTAGAAGACGTAACGGCCACCGCCCATGTCGACGACGACGTGGTTGCCGCCCGCGTCAGCGGCCGTCCCCGGCGGCAGTTCGAAGTCGACCGGCCGATCGGGGAGGCGATCGACGATGCCGACCACCCTGCCCGCGGTCGAGGAGATCACTTCGTCGCCGTAGAACGGGTAGTTGCCGAGCACCTTGTTGGACCCTTCGGCGATCCTCCCCTCGGAGGTCATCTGGGCGAAGTCGATGGCGAAGCGCTCGCCCTCGTACAGCGCCCCGTTGTCGGGGAGGAGGCTGCGGCGGTGGGAGGTGTTCGCGTCGCAGCAGCCGTTGACGACCACCCAGCCGGGCCCGCGCAGCGGCGGCGCGATGATCGGCGCCGGCCGGTCGACCACGCGCGTCGGCGCGGCGGGGAAGCGGCTGAGTTCGACCGATCCCGCGCGGGTGGGGGAGGCGACGATCACCTGGCTGAGCCGCCGCGGCGGCTTGTGGCCCGCCGGATAGGTGAAGTCCATCAGCACCTTGGCGGTGCCCCCGGGCGCGATCGTCGTCCGCGGCGTCTTCTCGTCGACGACCCCGAACGGTTCCATCAGTTCGGTCAGCTTCGCCCCGGCGAGCGTCGCCGCCGGCCGCCCGTCGGCGAGCGTGACGATCTTCCGCACCGTCACCGGGCGGGGCGGGAAGAGCGCGACGTTGGTGACGAGGAGCTCGTAGGCGAGGTGCTCCCGACCGTCACCGCCGCGCACCGGTTCCGGCGCGTGCTGCACCCGGGCGACGAGCGGGGTGAAGTTGTCGTCTTCGACCGCGCTTCCGGTGGGCTTGGCAGCCCCCGCGGGCGCAGCGACGAGCAGCCCGACAACGAGCGCCCCCAGAAGGATCGACATCTTTGACCAACGGACGATGGCGGGCATCGTAGAGGCCGCCGCGGGCGCTCCGGACGTTCGTCCGAGCCGCCGACGTTCGCCGTGCGGAAGAATGCGCACACGATGAGCATCGACTTTCCCGACACCCACCGCGACCTGCTCGACGCCAAGTTCGCGACCCTCGCGACGCTTGGCAAGGACGGCGGGCCGCAACTGACCGAGGTCTGGTTCCTCTTCGAGGACGGCCAGGCGAAGGTGTCGCTGAACGACTCGCGGCTGAAGACCAAGAACCTGGTGGCGCGGCCGCGGTGCAGCCTCTTCATCCTCGATCTCGCCAACCCGTTCCGTTACCTCGACGTGCGCGGGACGGCGCGGGTCGAGCCCGACGCCGATTACGCGTTCGCGGTGCGCGTCGGTGCCAAGTACGGCGCCGACCTGCGCGACCACGACGGCCCCGGCGACAAGCGCGTCGTCGCGACGATCGAGCCGACGAACGTCTTCGCCGTCGACATGAACGCCTAGTTGGCCGTCGCCCCGAACCCATAGATTTCCCGGCCGTGACGACCCTCCGTCGATTCAGCCTGCTGCTGCTCGCCGTCGCGGCACTCGCGATCGCGGTCGGCGCGCCTATCGCGCAGGCCCGGGTGACGGTGGCGCCCGACGACGTCGTCGGGCAGGCGGCGCCGAAGCTCGTGCCGCACTCGATGCTGCCCGGCGCCGGGAAGTTCGAGGGGCCGGTCTACACGCTGCCCGTCAACGGGATCGAGATCGGCTACCGGCAGTTCGGACACGGGCCGGACCTGATCATGGTCCAGGGCGACACCGCGCCGATGAGCCTCTGGATGCCCTACCTGCTCCACCCGCTGGCGAAGAGCTTCCGGGTGACGATCTTCGACAACCGCGGGGTCGGCTACACGACCGACGACCTGTCGAGGCCGATCACGGTGCCGCTGATGGCCCGCGACACCGGCGAGCTGATCGAAGCGCTCGGGCTGCAGAAGCCCACGCTGGTCGGCTGGTCGATGGGCGGCGAGATCGGGCTGACGCTGGCAGAGCAGAAGGGCTCGCTGCTGGGCGCGCTGGTGAGCACCGGCGGCGACGCGGGCAGCTCCCACACCGTGCCGCCGCCACCCGACCTGATCCGCAAGCTGGCGAACCCGAACGCGGGGGTCAACGTGTTCCTCGAACTGCTCTTCCCGGCGACCCCGGCGGGCGGCGCCGCGACCGCGCGCTTCGTCCACGGCGTCGAGTCGATCCCGCAGGAGAAGGTCTCGCCGCGCACGCTGCGGCGCCAGGAAGAGGCCGAGGAAGGCTTCCTCGAGTACTCCGGCACCTGGCGCGGCCTGCCCGGCATCACGACGCCGACGCTGCTCACCAACGGCGCCCTCGACCCCGGCGTGCCGCCGGTCAACGCGCGCCGCATGCACGCCCGCATCCCCGGCTCCTCGCTCTCGATCTACGCGGGCGCCGCGCACGGGATGCTCTTCCAGGACGCCGAACGCTTCGCCGCCCAGATCGCCGAGTTCAGCGCCCAGGCAGGCGGAGTTCGGTAGTTTCCCCGGCAAGCAATGGCCGAGCGCCCGCAACTGATGATCGTGATCGCCAGCACCCGTCCGGGGCGGATCGGGCTGCCGGTCGGCGAATGGTTCGAGGCGCACGCCCGCGCGCACGGCGGCTTCGAGATCGACGTCGCCGACCTGCGGGCGATCGACCTGCCGTTCATGGACGAGCCCAAACACCCGCGGCTGCGTGAATACACCCACCAGCACACCAAAGACTGGAGCGCCCGGGTGGAAGCCGCCGACGCCTTCGTCTTCGTCCACCCCGAGTACAACTACGGCCTCACCGCGCCGCTGAAGAACGCGCTCGATTACCTGAACGCGGAGTGGAAGTACAAGCCGCTCGGCCTGGTCTCCTACGGCGGCGTCTCGGCGGGGACGCGCGCCGCGCAGATGCTCAAGCAGGTGGTGACGACGCTCGGCATGTTCCCGCTCTTCGAGGCCGTCTCGATCCCCTTCGTCGCCCAGTTCGTCGGCGAGGGCGGCGCGATCGTCCCCAACGAGGTGATGGAGAAGGCCGCCGACGCGATGCTCGACGAGCTGCTGCGCGTCTCCGCCGCCTTCAGCACGCTCCGCGCCGCCTAGGCACGCTTGTTACCCCATGAGTAACAAGCGTCGGAGCTCCCGGTCGCGCCGCCGTTTCACGTAGGATGCACCGGCTCCGCCCCCGCGATCCCATGCGCCGAACCTCCCTTGCCATCCTCTCGCTGTGCGCGCTCGCCCTCGTGCTGGTCGTGGCCGGCTGCGGCGGCACGAAGTCGAGCTCCTCGTCCGGCGGCTCGACCGAAGCGGGCGGCGAAACCGCGAGCGCCGCGGACTGCACCCCGGCGCAGATGGAAACCCACACCGCGGGCACGCTGACCGTCGCCACCGACAAACCGGCCTACCCGCCGTACTTCGAAGATGACGAACCGGCCAACGGGGAAGGCTTCGAGAGCGCCGTCGCCTACGCGATCGGCAAGCAGCTCGGCTACCCCAAAGCGAAGATCGAGTGGACGGTCGAGCCGTTCGACTCCTCCTACGCGCCGGGCCCGAAGGACTTCGACTTCGACGTCAACGAGATCTCGATCACGCCCACCCGCGAAAAGGCGGTCGACTTCTCGGCGCCCTACTACGCGGCCACCCAGGCCGTCGTCGCGCTGGAAGACTCGGAAGCGGCGAAGGCCAAATCGCTGGCCGACCTGAAGGACACCAAGATCGGCGTCCAGATCAACACCACCAGCCTCTCCACGGTCGACGAAGAAATCGACCCGTCGAGCAAACCGGAAGTCTTCAACAGCTCCGGCGACGTGGTGACGGCGCTGAAGAACGGCCAGGTCGAAGCGGTCGTCGTGGACCTGCCGACGGCGCTCTACCTGACCGCCGCCCAGGTCGAAAACGCGACCATCGTCGGCCAGTTCGGCAAGGCCGAAGGCGAAGAATGGGGCGCGCTGCTGGCGAAGGAATCGCCGCTGACCGCGTGTGTCTCCGGGGCGATCGAAGCGCTCGAAGAATCGGGCGAACTGGAAAAGATCACGCAGCGGTGGATGAGCCAGGCCGCGGACGCGCCGCAGCTCCACTGAGCCGCGCGCACGGCGGGTGACCGAGACCGCCACCACCGCCCCCGGCGAGCGCCGTCTCGAACGCGCGGCGGCGAAACGGCGCCGGACGCGCCGCAACGCGGCGATCGCCGCCCTCTCCTCGGTCGTCGTCATCGGCGGCCTCGCGGCGCTCGTCCTCACCAGCCCCGGCTGGCCGACGGTCCGCGAAACGTTCTTCTCCTGGGCCGAATTCAAGAACGCCTTCCCGGAAGTCCTGAGCGGCTTCTGGCTCGACATCAAGGTCTTCATGGTGGTCGAGGTGGCGGTGCTCGTGATCGCCCTCGCGATCGCCCTGATCCGCAACAACCGCTCGCCCGGCCTCTTCCCGGTGCGCCTCCTGGCGACGGTCTGGGTCGACGTCTTCCGCGGCGTGCCGACCGTGCTGCTCGTCTACCTGGTCGGCTTCGGCATCCCGGCGCTCGAACTCGAAGGCCTGCCGACCGACCCGGTCGTCCTCGGCGGCATCGCGCTGACCCTCTCCTACAGCGGTTACGTCTCCGAGGTCTACCGCGCCGGCATCAACTCGGTCCACAAGGGCCAGACCGACGCGGCGCTCTCGGTCGGCCTCACCAAGGCGCAGGCGATGCGCCACGTGATCCTGCCGCAGGGCATCCGCCGCGTCGGCCCGCCCCTCCTGAACGACTTCGTCGCCCTGCAGAAGGACGTCGCGCTGATCTCGATCATCGGCCCGCAGGAGGCCTTCCGCGTCGCCCAGATCTACCAGGGCGAAAACTTCAACTACACGCCGATCATCGCCGCGGCGCTGCTCTACCTGCTGATCACGGTGCCGCTGGCGCGCCTGGTCGACCGCATGGGCGGGGCGGAGGGGGTGCGCTGATGGCCCGCGGCGGCGCGCCGGTCATCGAGGTCCGGGGCGTGACCAAGGCCTTCGGCGAGCGCGAGGTCCTCCACGGGGTCGACTTCGACGTCGCCGAGCACGAGGCCGTCGCCCTGATCGGCGCCTCCGGCTCGGGCAAGTCGACGCTCCTGCGCTGTATCGACCTGCTCGAGGAGATCGACGACGGCGACATCTTCCTCGACGGCGAGGTGATCACCGACCCCTCCGTCGCCGCGGTCGCGGTGCGCCGCAGGCTCGGCGTCGTCTTCCAGGCGTACAACCTCTTCCCCCACATGAACGTGCTCCAGAACGTGGTCCTGGGACAGATGCGCGCCCAGAAGGTGGGGCGCCACGAGGCCGAGGAGGAAGGCCGCGCGCTCCTGGCCCGCTTCGGCCTCGAAGGCCGCGAGGGCGACCGTCCCGACGAGCTCTCCGGCGGCCAGCAGCAGCGCGTCGCGATCGCCCGCGCCTTCGCCGGCAAGCCCCGCGCCCTCCTCCTCGACGAGGTGACCAGCGCCCTCGACCCCGAGCTGGTCGGCGAGGTCCTCGAGGCCGTCCGCGATCTCAAGGCGGAGGGCATGACGATGGTCATCGCCACCCACGAGATGAGCTTCGCCCGCGAGGTCGCCGACGAGGTCGCCTTCCTCCACGAGGGCCGCATCGTCGAGTCCGGCCCCCCGGCCCAGGTGCTGGAGGAGCCCCGAGCCGAGGAGACCCGCCGCTTCCTGGCGCGGCTCCTGCGCGCCGGGCGGGCGTAGGGACGAGGCAGGGACGGGGCGCCCGCGAGCGCCGCGGATGCCCTGCCGACCCGGGCCGGCTGTGGCCGGCAGTGCATCCGCGGCACCCCGGGGAGCCCGCGGGGAGGGACGACACACTTCCGCGACGGCTCCGTGACGGCACCCCCGGGTGAGTTCGCACTTCTCCGCGCTATCCGCGGGTTTCTGCGAACTCGCCGTGGTGGGACCCGCCGTGGCCGCCACTGGAGGCGTCACGGAAGGCGCAATTCTTGACGCTTCCGCGCACCTCCCGCGCGCCTTCGTCCCGGAACCAGGCCTCCCCTCCCGTTGAGTTCGCACTTCTCCGCGCTATGCGCGGCAAAGTGCGAACTCGTCCCCCCGGGGACCGCCCCTGAGGACGCAGCCGGCACCCGCCGCACGCCTAGATGAGTAGTTCCACGAATCGGCGAGGCCAAGAGGCCCGGCAGGGGTAGC
>CALCIA010000125.1 GCA_937907435.1 uncultured Actinomycetes bacterium | reverse complement strand
ACACGGGAGGAAGTGAGGAGTTCTCACGCTCTCTGTGACGAGGTCTGACCTCCGTGACGGATCCGTGAACTTCCCGTCGCACTCCCGTGACGCTCCCGGGCACGACCCTCCACACCTTCCGCACGCCCGCCCCTCTCGCCACGGCCACAGCCTGCCCGGGCCGTGGCGAGAGGGGCGCGCCCTCCTCCGGGCGACAGCTTGCGGGTCCACGCAGCCAGGTCAGCCGCCTTCGTCCAGCTGCTCGAACTTGCAGTCCCTTGCCGCTTTGTCGTCCCTGAAGCGGTGGAACCGGGCGCCGTGGCGGATTCGGCCGCCGGCGGCGTGGTCGTAGCCGACCTCGATCACCAGTTCGGGTCGTAGGCCGACCCACTCGAGATCGCGGCCTCCGGTCCAGCGGCTCGGCTCGGCGCTGCCGCTCTCGCCGGTCTCCAGGGGCGCCAGCATCGTGCGCATGCTGCGTTTCGCGGCGGCGCTGAAGCCGGAGATGTGGCCGACCGTGCGCAGGTCGTCGCCGTCGTAGAGGCCGAGGATGAGGGAGCCGACGGTGCCCTCCTCTTTGCCCGGCCGCCAGCCCATCACCACGCAGTCGATCGAGCGCTCGCGCTTCACCTTCGCCATCCCTTTGCGTTTGCCGGGGATGTAGGGGGCATCGAGCTGCTTCGCCATCACGCCCTCGATCGACGCCAGCCACCGCTCGGCCTGGGCCTCGTCGGGGGTCAGCGGGGTGAGCTCGAGGCCCGCCTCGAGGGCGATCCGCTCGAGCCGCTCGCGGCGCTCGCGCAGCGGCGCGTCGAGCAGGGGCTCGTCCCCCTCGGCGAGGAGGTCGAAGCCGATGTAGGTCGCCGGGATCTCCTCGCTCAGCAGCTTGATGCGGCTCTCGGCCGGGTGGATGCGCTGCTGCAGCAGGTCGAACTGGACCTCGCCGTCCCCGCCCCGGATCACCAGCTCGCCGTCCAGCACCCAGCGCCCCGGCGCCCACTCGAGCTCGGGGAAGTACCGCCCCAGCGGTTTGCCGGCCCGCGACTGCACGTAGGCCTCTCCCCCGTCGACGAAGATGATCGCGCGGAAGCCGTCGAGCTTCGGCTCGTACGCCCACTCCTCGCCGATCGGCAGGGCTTTGCGGGTCAGCGCCAGCTGCGGTTTGATCGGCGGCGAGAGCGGCAGGGCCACCCCGCCAGGCTACCCGGCGCGCCGAGTTCGCACTTATCCGCGCATAGCGCGGATAAGTGCGAACTCAACCCGTGGTGCCGGCGCGCTCGCGGCGGGCGCGGCTCTCGCGGGGGTCCGGGATCGGCACCGCGGCAAGCAATTTTTTCGTGTAGGCGTCGCGCGGGTGCTCGCAGACCTGGTCGGCCTCGCCGGTCTCGACGATCTTGCCGTGGTTCATCACCGCGATCCGGTCGGAGATGTGACGGACGACGCCGATGTCGTGGGCGACGAAGACGTAGGTGAGGCCCATTTCGTCCTGCAGGTCGTCGAGCAGGTTGACGATCTGCGCCTGGATCGAGACGTCGAGGGCGGAGACCGGCTCGTCGCAGAAGACCAGCTTCGGGCCCAGCGCCAGCGCCCGGGCGATCCCGATCCGCTGCCGCTGGCCGCCGGAGAATTCGTGCGGGAAACGGTTGTAGTGCTCGGGCGAGAGGCCGACCCGCTCGAGCAGCTCTTCGACCCGCGTGCGCAGCGCCTTGCCGCTCGCCACCTTCTGGATCTTCAGCTGGTCGCCGACGATCTGCCCGACGCGCTTGCGCGGATTCAGCGACGCATATGGGTCCTGGAAGATCATCTGCATCTCTCGCCGCAGCGGGCGCAGCTCGCGGCGCGACAGCCCGGCGATCTCCTGGCCCTCGAACTTGACCGAGCCCGAGGTCGGCTTCAGCAGCTGCAGCACCGCCCGGCAGGCGGTCGACTTGCCGGAGCCGGACTCGCCCACCAGCCCGAGCGTTTCGCCCTTGTTGACCGAGAAGCTGATCCCGTCGACCGCGCGCACCTGGTCGACCTCGCGGTCGATCAGCAGGCCGCTCTTGATCGGGAAGTGCTTGACGAGGTCGGTGACCTCGAGCAGCGGGCCGCCCGCGGTGCTGGTGCTGCCGACGTCGCTCACGTCGGCTCCTCCAGCCCGATCCGGCCTTCGATCTCCCGCAGCTTGCGCTTCTGCTCGGGCTCGAGCCAGCAGCGGTCGCGGTGGTTCGGATCCTCGGGCAGGCGCGGGTCGAGCCCCGGCACCTCCTTGCACTTCCCGAACTCGTGCGGGCAGCGCGGCCGGAAGGCGCACCCCTTCGGCAGGTTCAGCAGCGAGGGCGGTGCGCCGCTGATCTGCGGCAGCCGGTGCGGGCGCGGCTGGTCGAGCCGGGTCAGCGAGCCGAGCAGCCCCCAGGTGTAGGGGTGCTGCGGGTCGTAGAAGATGTCGTCGAGCGTCCCCTGCTCGACCACCTTGCCGCCGTACATCACCAGCACCCGGTCGGCGACTTCGGCGACGACGCCGAGATCGTGGGTGATCAGGATCGTCGCCAGGCCGCGGCTGCGGTTGAGGTCCTGGATCAGGTGAAGGATCTGTGCCTGGATCGTCACGTCGAGCGCGGTGGTCGGCTCGTCGGCGATCAGCACGCTCGGCTCCAGCGCCAGCCCCATCGCGATCATCGCCCGCTGCCGCATACCGCCGGAGAATTCGTGCGGATAATCGTTGACGCGACGCTCGGCGTCGGGGATGCCTACCGCGCCGAGCAGCTCGACCGCCTGCTCGCGGGCGCTCGACCGGCCGATCGAGGAGTCGTGGGCGCGGATCGCCTCGACGATCTGCTTGCCGACCGTGTAGACCGGGTTCAGCGAGGTCATCGGGTCCTGGAAGATCATCGCGATCTTCGAGCCGCGCACCTTCTGCAGTTCCCGTTCGCTCTTCGTCGTCAGCTCGTCGCCGCTCAGCCGCACCGAGCCCTCGATGTGGGAATTGGGCGAGCGGGTGAGGCCGATGATCGTCTGCGCGGTGACGCTCTTGCCGGAGCCCGACTCGCCGACGATCGCCAGCACCTCCCCCGGTTCGAGCTCGAAGTTGACGCCGTCGACCGCCTGCACGCGGCCGTCTTCGGTGGCGAAGCCGACGCGCAGGTTCTCGACCGCGAGGAGCGGCCCGGCGCCGGCGCCCGATGGCGCGGGTGCGGTTTCCGGAGTGGCGCTCATGCGGCGGAGGTACCCAGTCGGATCCGCGGATCGAGGTACGCGTAGGCGATGTCGACGATGGTGTTGAAGAGGACGATGAAGAAGGCGCCGAAGATGGTCACCGCCATGATCGACGGGAAGTCCTGCTGGTTCAGCGCTTCGGCGACGAAATAGCCGACGCCTTCGATCTGGAACAGGGACTCGGTGACGATGGCGCCGCCGCCGATCAGCACGCCGAAGTCGAGGCCGAACAGCGTCACGATCGGGATCAGCGAGTTGCGCAGCACGTGGCGCAGCATCACGCGGCGCTGGCTGAGCCCCTTGGCGCGGGCCGTCCGCACGTAGTCCTCGTTCATCACGTCGAGCATGCTGGAACGCAGCACGCGGCTGTAGAAGCCGGCGAAGAGGACGGCGAGGCAGACCCAAGGCAGGATCAGGTGCTTGGCCCACTCGACCGGATTCGACAGCGGTTCGTACCCGCTCGCGGGGAAGAGTTCGATCTTGTAGGTGAGGTAGTATAGGAAGATCGAGGCTAACCAGAAGACCGGCATCGAGATCCCGATCAGCGCGATCACGGTGACGAACCGGTCGATGAAGCCCCCCGCCCTGATCGCGGATATGTAGCCGAAGAAGATCCCGAAGGCGAGCCAGATGATCGCCGCGCCGATGCATAAGGACGCGGTCTGTGGGATGCCTTCGAGGATCCGCTTGTCGATGTTGATGTGGGCGAGCGAGTAGGACGTCGCCTTGCCGGTGAAGATCAGCTTCATCTGCGTCCAGTACTGCTCCGGCAGGGACTTGTCGAAGCCCCATTCCTTTTCCACGTTTTTGATCAGCTGCGGGGTGGCGTTCTTGCCCGCGATCCGCGCCGCCGGGTTGGTCGCCGGGACGACATTGAAGATCAGGAAGACGAGGACCGAGATCGCGAAGAGGACCGCGATCGCCCCGAGCAGCCGGCGGACGGCGAAGCGCAGCATCAGACCGGATTGTCCATCTCGGCGGCGGTGCCCGCGCGAGCCTCGAAGCGGACCTTCGACTTGGGGTCGAGCGCATCGCGCAGGCCGTCACCGAAGACGTTCACGGACAGTACGGTGAGGAGGATCGCGGTGCCCGGGATGATGGTCAGGATCGGCTGGCTGTAGAGGGCGTCGAACCCTTCCGAGATCATCGTTCCCCAGGAGGAAGAGGGCGGCTGAACGCCGGCGCCGAGGTAGGAAAGGGTTGCCTCCAACAACATGTTGTTGGCGATGTTGAGGGTGAAGAAGACGATGATCGTCGAGAGCAGGTTGGGCAGCAGCTCGATGAACATGATCCGGCGGTCGCTCGCGCCCTGGGCGACCGCGGCCTCGATGAACTCTTTCTCGCGTAGGGCGAGGATTTCGCCGCGCAACGGCCTCGCCATGTACGGCGTGTAGACCACGCCGATGATGAGGGTCGGGATCCATAAGGAGCTCGACTTGAGGTGGATCGGACCTAACTTCAGGCCCCCCACCGCCAAGGCGATACCCAGGGCGATGCCCAAGAGCACCACCGGGAAGGACCAGATGACGTCCATGATCCGCGAGATGAAGGTGTCGGTGAGGCCGCCGTAGTAACCGGAGAGCAGGCCGAGCGTCACCGCCAACAGGGTCGTGATGAGCGCGGCGACAATGCCGATGAAGAGTGAGGAACGGCCGCCGTAGAGAAGGCGGACCATCTCGTCGCGTCCGAGGTGGCCGTCGGCGCCGAGGAAGAACTTGCCCCCGGCTTCGAACCACTGCGGGCCGATCGCCTTGCCGCTCGGTTCGACCACTTCCCTCACTTCCCCGTTCACGTGGAGTTTCTCCAGCGTGTGGGTGGTGTTGGGACCGGTGTCGGCGACGTGATTGGCCCAGACCGGCGCGAGCAGGCAGCAGATGACGATCAGGAAGAAGATCGCGAGCGAGAACAGCGCCACCTTGTTGCGACGCAGGCGCCGCCCGGCGATCCTCCAAGGGCCGCCGGCCTGGCGACCGTCGCCGGCCTCCGCCTCGACTACGCGGGCGCCGTCGGATTCGATGCCCAAGCCGGCATCCAAGGCGCCGGTCCCGGTGGGGATCGGCGCCTCGGTGCCTTGTTTCTCAGACTCGGGAGGCACTGGAGTGCGAGTTGAACCGAGCTATTCCTTGAATTCGAGACTGGTGAGTTCCGTCTCGAAGGTCGGGTTCCAGATCGCGGTTTCCAGGTTGATGTTTTCCGACACGAACAGGGAGAGCGTCCGGGTCCCGTAGGGAGCCCAGGCCGCGTGTTCCATGAATGCTTTGTCGAGTTCCGCGTATTCCTTTTCCTGCTGCGGACCGAGCTGTTCTTCCGCCAACTTGTCGATCTTTTCGTTCAGAGCCGGAACGTTGGTCTGCGAAAAGTTCTGGTTGTTGGTGTCCTGGATCGATTCCCCGTTGAGCAGGATGTCGAAGAAATCGTTCGGGTGCGGATAGTCCTCGAACCAGTCGGAGAACCCGGTATCCAGGTTCGGGGTCGAGCGGTTCCCGATCACCGTGAAGTAGTTGTCGGGGTTGAGGATTTTGAGTTCCGCCTTGAGGCCGATTTCGTTGAGGACACCCTGGTAGTAGGTACCCGCATCGTTGTTCGGGCTCTCGGAGTCCGTCCAGACGGTCACTTCTTTGTCTTTGACGCCCGATTCGGCGATCAGTTCCTTCGCTTTCTTCACGTCGTGCGGGAACAGTTCGATTTTTTCGTAGCCGGGCATCCCGGGCGGCAAAATCTGCTGCGTCCCTTTGATCTGGCCGGTGTAGACGCGTTCCAGCGCCGCCGGGTCGACCGCGTAGTTGACCGCTTCACGCACTTTCTGGTTGTTGAACGGTTCCTGGGTCTCGTTCATCCAGAAGTAGTAGGTCGAGATCGTCGGCTCGATCCGGAACTGGGTGCCTTCGAATTTTTCTTTGACTTCCTGGTACCGGTCGGTCGGGGGCGGATCGAAGATCCAGTTGAGCTTGCCCGATTCGACGTCGTTGACCTGGGTCGACTGATTGCGGAGAACTTCGATTTCGATCTTGTCGACGTGGCCCGAGGGGATTTCCGTCATCTGTTTGCCGTTGTCTTTGGCCCAGTACGGATTCCGTTCGTATTCCCAGCCGCGACCCGGTTCCGACTTGGTCAGGTAGTACGGGCCCGAGGCGGGGATCGGATGCGCCGACTGATCTTCGGCCGGCGTTTTCTGCGGGATCGGCGCGACGAACATCAGCGCGAGCTCGTTCGGGAACGTGCCTCGCGGTTTTTCCAGGTTGATGACGATTTCGCCGGTCTTTTCGTTGACCTTGATGCCGGAGATGCCGCCCTTCTTCGTTTTCGAGAACTGTTCGGCGCCGACGATGTCGGTGTAGAAGGGCGAGCCGCCCGAGTTGGTCAGGAAGCAACGTTCGACGGCGTACTTGAAGTCACCGGCTTTGATCGGTTCGCCGTTCGAGTATTTGAGGCCTTCACGCAGGAACATCGTGTAGGTCTTGCCGCCGTTGGTGACTTTCGGCAGTTCTTTGGCCAGGCCCGGGATGATTTCCGCGCCTTCTTCTTCCGAAGCGGCTTTGTAGGTGAGGAGAGGGACGTAGACCGGACGCATCGCGGTCCATCCCTCGGCGGTGTAGGAGATCTGCGGATCCATGTAATCGGGGAAGGAGGTGTAGGCGCCCTTCAGCGTCCCGCCTTCTTTGCCCCCGCCTTCGGCTTCGCCGCCACCTTCAGACCCACCTTCCGAGGTCGAGGGCGACGTACCGGTGGTGGAGCTCCCACCGCCACAGGCGGCCAGTCCGACCGCCAAGACCGCTGCGAGCGCAGCGACCAGCAAGAAAAACGGCAACTTCTTCAAGACTCGACCTCCGAATTAGGTATTGGCATGCCTCCTGGCAGCAACTCCAGCACAACGTCGTGGCTTTCGTCAAGCGGAAATCCGCCGTCCGGCTGCACGTCCCGGGATGGGTGCCAGGCGCGAGCCAACGGCACGATCAGGAGCGCGATGGCGAGGACGCCGAAACCGGACACGGCGAAGGTCGCACGCGTCGACGCGACGGCAGCCAAAACCCCTCCCAGAGCGAAGCCCACCCCCGGCATCGCCGCTGCAACAGATTCCAGGACGGCCATGATCCGAGCCTGCATACCCGACTCCGTCAACTCTTGAACCGCGCTGATCGCGGAGACCCACTCGACCCCGTTGCCGACCCCGCCGAGGACGGAAAATGCGCAGGCGACCGCCAGGGTGGGCGCGATCCCCATTCCTAAGTAGCTGATGCCGACCGTGACGGTCGAGAGCAAGAGCAGGACGATCAGCGAGGTCTTCTTGACGCGGGCGAAGATCAGGCTGCCGCCGACCATGCCGACGCCCCAGGTGGTCAGCAGGATCCCGTAGCCGGTGTCGCCGGCGCCGAGCGTTTCCTTGGCGTAGATGACCTCGAGCGGCGCGACCGCGGAGAAGAAGATGAAGGCGAGGCCCTGGGCGACCAGCACCCGCCGCAGCCGCGCCTGCTCGCGCAGGTAGGTGATGCCGGCCTTGACCCGGTCCCAGGTGCCGCCCTCTTCGGGTTCGGCGCGCGGCAGCACGCCGGCGGTGACGATGACCAGGGCGACGATGTAGAAGGACGCGGCATTGAGATAGAGCGCGGCCTGGACGCCGATCCAGGCGACGACGAGCCCGGCCAGCGCCGGGCCGACCGCCGCCCCCGTGGTGAAGGCGATGTTGAGGAGCCCGTTGCCCTGGCGCAGCTCACCGGTCGGCTCGAGCAGGGCGACGAC
This sequence comes from uncultured Actinomycetes bacterium, assembly GCA_937907435.1. Classification (GTDB taxonomy): domain Bacteria; phylum Actinomycetota; class Thermoleophilia; order Solirubrobacterales; family 70-9; genus VAYN01. The sequence continues at coordinate 3,747 of CALCIA010000125.1, read as the reverse complement.
GATCGCGCGGGTCAGGGAGCGCCCGGCGAGGGCCATCGTGCCGTCGATCGTGGCGACGACGATCACCAGCGCCAGCGAGAAGTGCGAGGCGAGCAGCGCCAGCGCGCCGAAGGCGGCCGTCTCGACGCAATAGATCAGCGGCAGGACGACCCGCGGCTGCAATCGCTCCACGCGCGTGACCAGCAGCGGCGAGAGGAAAGCGGGCAGAAAACGGGTCCCGAGGAAGAGCCCGGCGGTCGCCAACGGGCTGTTCGTCAGTTCGAAGACGAGCACCGACAGGGCCACGATCCCCATCCAGTCGCCCATCTCGTTGATCGAGTAGGTCGCCAGCAGGCGCCGGAACAGAGGCCTTCTCAACGGCCCTTTCAAGCGCGATCTCTGCACGGATCCTCTATCTGTCTACCAAATTTATGCACAAGTTTTCCTGCATCTGCACAAGTTCCGGACAGGTTGTGCTACAACTTGCGCGTCGCTGTTGGAAGTTTTTTTACCCCGTGCGCATGAGTTGCGGGCTTCAACCACCACGGAAGGGGATCTAACATGACTTTTCGCGCTTCCTGATTTCAGCCTCGGTAGGCACTTGATGCCTACCGATCCAAGCTTCTGAAAGAGCGTCCATCTGGGGCGCTCTTTCTTTTGCGCAAGTGCGGCAAAACTTGTGCATGAGCCTTGGGCAGCCGTTTCCGATCCCTTCTGCAATTCGAGGGTCATCCGGCCAAAGGCGCTTGTTGGGCCTGATACGCGGCTTTATCCTGCAACCTGCCTTATTAAGCCGCCTCCGGCGGTCGATAAAGAGCAGACCCAACCCAGTCCACCGTGAACTTCAGATGCCCGAGGAAGCCAACCGCCTAACCGGCCGGGAAGCCGTCGCCCAGATCGTCGGCTCCGTGCTGCTGGTCGTCGTCGTCGTGGCGGCGGTCATCGCCGCCCCCTCGGCGAACTGGGATTTCGCCCTGCTCGGGGTGCTGCTCGGCTTCGCGATCATCAGCGACGTCACCGCGAAGGCGGTCACCGAAAGGTTCAAGGTTTCGGGCTCTTTCCCGGCACTGGTCCTCGCGATGGTCTTCCTCGGCGGCTCTCCGGCAGCGGTGATGGGGCTTGCAACCGCCCTGCTCGGATGGCTGCGCTGGCGCGAATCGACCCACGCCTTCATCCAGAACCTCCTCAACTACACGCTCTTCACCTTGGCCGGCGGGCTCGCCTTCCAGGCGATGACGGAAGCGACCGGCGTCACCGACCACGAGGTCGGCTTCTACGTTCTGATCTTCGGCGTCTTCTGCTTCGCGCTGATGATCAACTTCTCGGTCCTCGCGGTCTACATCCGCTACCTGCGCGGCATCCCGCTGTTCACCCAGGTGCAGAAAGCACTCCTGCCGCTGCTCCCCTCGGAGCTCATGGCCGCCCTGATGGCGGTCGGGGTCGCCTTCCTCTACGCCCAGGTCGGGATCGCGGCGGTCGCGCTCTTCGGCGTCGTCCTGATCACCTTCCAGTACCTGCTCGGCGCCCTGCTCGTGTCCCAGCAACGAGCCGTGGAGCTGGAGAAACGCTCCAACGAGCTCGCCAGTTTCCAGGTCGGGATGTTGAGCGCGCTGCTGCGCACGCTCGACCTGCGGGACCAGATGACGGCGCGGCACTCGGCGGCGGTGGCGCGGTACTCGCGGGCGATCGCCCAGCGGGCGGGCTTCTCGCGCCAGGAGGAGGAGCTGGTCCACATCGCCGCGCTGCTGCACGACATCGGCAAGTTCATCCTTCCCGACCGGATCCTGAAGGCCAACGTGCCGCTCACCGACGAGGACTGGATGCTGATCAAGCGCCACCCGCAGCAGGGCGCGCGTGTGGTGTCCTCGCTGGACGGCTACGGCCCGGTCGCCGACATCATCCTCGCCCACCACGAGCGGATCGACGGCAAAGGCTATCCGCGCGGCCTGAAAGGCGACGAAATCCCGGAGCTGGCGCGGATCATCTCGGTCTCCGACACCTACGACGTGATGACCGCGCGCGACTCCTACCGCACGCCGATGTCGAGCCAGGACGCGATCGCCGAGCTCCGCCGCGTCGCCGGCGCCCAGCTGGACGCCCGCTTCGTCGAGGTCTTCATCGAGCTGCTCGAGGGCCAGGACGTCTCCTTCCAGCACGGCGAGGCGGCCGACTTCGAGAAAGAGCTGGCGCTGGAGGCCCGGATCGCCGAGACCGCGAGCCCCGAGGGCGTCAGCAACCGCTTCCAGGTCGCCGGCGTCCAGTCGTCGTAGCGCCAGTGTCCCCTGCGGCGGCGTGAGGCGCCCCCACACCGCCGCAGGGTAGGTTGCGCGCATGCGGGCGGTAACTTTCCAGGCGCCGGGTGAGGTGCGGGTCGAGGAGCGGCCGAAGCCGATGCTCGAGCATCCCGACGAGGCGATCATCGCGGTCGAGGCGAGCGGCGTCTGTGGCTCCGACCTCCACATCTACCACGGGCGGGTGCCGGTCGAGCCGGGGACGGTGATCGGCCACGAGTACGTGGGGACGGTGCTGGCGGTCGGCGACGGAGTGACGCGGGTCGAGGTCGGCGACCGGGTGCTCGGCTGCTTCCACGTCGCCTGCGGCAGCTGCACCGCCTGCCTGCGCGGCGATTACCACCGCTGCGAGCGCGGGCGGACCTTCGGCCACGGCTCGACCCTCGGCTCGCTGCCGGGGACGCAGGCCGACCAGGCGCTGGTCCCGTTCGCCGACATCGTGCTGCGCAAGGTGCCGGAGGGGATGTCGGCCGAGACGGCGCTCTTCGCCGGCGACGTGATGGGGACCGGCTACCACGCGGTCGCCCACGCCGGGATGAAGGCGGGCGACACGGTCTGCGTGCTGGGGCTCGGCCCGGTCGGGCTCTGCGCGGTGCAGGCGGCGCTGGTGGGCGGCGCGTCCCACGTCTTCGCGGTCGACTCGGTCGAGCAGCGCCTCGACCTGGCGGCAAAGTTCGGCGCCACCCCGGTCCACCTCACCGAGGGCAACCCGAAAACCGAGGTGCGCGGGGCGAGCGGCGGGCGCGGCGCCGACGTCGTGGTCGAGGCGGTCGGCCACCCGGAGGCGGTCGAGGCGGCGATCGGGCTCGCCCGCAACGCCGGCACGGTCTCCGGGATCGGCGTCCAGGTGGGGCGTGCGGAGATGAACATCGGCCTCGCCTGGCTGAAGGGCCTCGACCTGCGGCTCGGCCTCGCCAACGTGATCGCCCACGTGGACCGGGTGCTGTCGCTGCTGGACTCGGGCAAGCTCGACCCGACCCCGCTGGTCACCCACCACATGAAGCTCGACGACGCGGTCGAGGCCTACGCGATCTACGACCGCCGCGAGGCGCTGAAGATCATCCTGACGCCGTGACGGCAGCGCGCTCACGGGTACCCTGACGGCATGGCACTGCTGAACGACGACGAGATCGAGGCGAAGCTCACCGAGCTGGACGGCTGGGAGCGCCGCGACGACGCGATCGCGAAAGACTTCGACCGCGGCGACTTCGTCGGCTCGGTCCGCTTCGTCGACTCCCTGGTCGCTCCGGCCGAGGACATGGGCCACCACCCCGACCTGGCGATCTCCTGGAGCACGGTGACGGTGACGATCTCCACCCACTCCGAGGGCGGCCTCACGGCGGCCGACTTCGAGCTCGCGGCTAGGGTCGACGGGCTGGCTTAAGCCTGGTGGGGGGGCGCGTTGCTCGTCGGCTGACCGCGAGGGCCCGCCCCTCTCGCCACGGCCCGGGCAGGCTGTGGCCGTGGCGAGAGGGGC
>CALCIA010000124.1 GCA_937907435.1 uncultured Actinomycetes bacterium | reverse complement strand
CAGCCTGCCAGGACCCCCATGAGGAGCCCAGGACCTCCCTCGGACGGCCGCCAGCCCCCCGGACCCCCGCCCGTCCGCCATCCCAGCCCCGCCCGCCCCTTCCCCGGCCCCCGAGCCCGGTCGACCTAAGGCCCGGCTCCCGGACGTAAGGTCGACCGCGGCCCGTAAACCGGATCCGGGTCCGCCAGCTCGGCGATCAGCGCCGACCAGGCGAAGTCGCGGGCGCCCTCGCCGGTGCCGTCGCGGGGGTCGTAGTACTCGCGCAGGCCGGAGCGGGCGACGGCGCCGATGACGCCCGCGGCGAGGTGCTCGGCCTCGTCCAGGTAGCCGAGGCGGTGGAGGCCGAGCCAGACGAGCCAGCTCGAGTTGATCCAGGTCGGGCCGCGCCAGTAGCGGCGGATCGGGCCGCGGCCGCCGGTCGGGTCGTAGGAGCGCTCGCAGACCGCCACGGACGGCGGAGCGACCGGGGTGAGGAACTCGCGCTCGTTCAGCAGGTGCTCCTCGACCAGGCGCCGGCCGATCGCCTCCGGCAGGTCGGGCAGCGCCAGCGGGGCGAGGCTTGCCCAGGTGACGGGAGCGGGGCGGAGGCCGCCGGGCTGGGCCTCGTCGACGAAGAGGCCGCGCCGCTCGTCCCAGAGCCGCTCGACCAGTGCCGGCGTCGCCGAGGGCCGGCCGAGGCTCTGCAGCGAGAGCGACCAGAGCGTGTTGACCAGCGTCTCGCAGAGGACCGGCCCGCCCCGATCGCGGATCCGCCGCGCGTCCCAACCCAGCCGCCGGTTGCGCTCGACCAGGAGGGGGAAGCCCGCACGGCCGTTGGAGCGGCCCTTCCAGACCGGTTCGAACTTGGGCGAGGCGTCGAGGCCCGACTCGTCCGGCTGCACGATCCAGAGCAGGCCGTCGCCCTCTAGATCGCGGTTCGCGGTCAGCCAATCGGCCTGGGCGCCGATCCGCGGCTCCGCGCCTGGCTCCCCGACCGCGATCTGCCAGGCCCAGGCCAGCAGCGGCGGCTGGATCGACTCGGTCTGCCGCGCCGAGCGAGTGGCGACGTTGTAGAAGGCGCGCCGCACGCCGTAGACCGGACGGTGCCAGAAGATCGTGTGACCGATGAAGCCGTCGGGGCGCTGGACGGCGAGCAGGCTCTCCAGCTCGGCCCGCGAGCGCCCCGGCTCGAAGCGCCGGTTGGCGATCGCCGCGAAGCAGGAGTCCCAGTACCACTGCCAGGGATAGCGGCCCGGGCTCGGCTCGGTGTAGGCGTAGTGGAGGCCACCCGCCTCGCCTTCGCGCCAGTTCTGGCGCAGGATCCGCTCGGCCTCGGCGAGCGCCCGTTGCGCGTCGTCCATGCGCGTGACGCTAGCGAGGTCCGCGTTCGCACTTATCCGCGGATAGCGCGGATAAGTGCGAACTCACCGGGGGTGGGGCGGCCGGCCCAGATCGTGCAGCGAGGGCCGCGAGCGGGCATCTTCTGCGCCGGCTCGTAAAGATGTGGCGCCGCAACTGGCCTAGACAGGCCGTGTTAGCGAGTACTCATGCACGAATCGTCCCTTCCCAGCCGCCGCTGCGCCGCCGCCGCCCTCGCGGTCGCCGCCTGCCTCGCCGTCCTGGTCGCCGTCTTCGACCCCGGTTCCGCCGCCTCGGCCCCGCTGACCGTCACCGTCCTCGGCCAGACCGCGGAAACGCCGCCCGCCTCGTGCCCGGGCAAGATCGTCAACAACGTCGAGGTCAAACCGTGCCGGGTGGAGGGACACGTGACCGGTTTCCAGTCGATCGCCGACGGCATCGCGCGCCCCTACGAGGCGCCCTACGACGGCAAGATCGTCGCCTGGTCGATCACCCTCGCCAAGCCATCGACGACGGAAACCGAAACGACGACCGACGAGGTCAGCTTCTTCAACGAATTCCTCGGCGAACCGTCGGAGGCGCGGATCGGGATCCTCAAACCGATCGAAGGCACGAACCCGCCCAAATACACGCTGGTGCGCCAGAGCCCGCTCCAGGTCCTGAACCCCTACTTCGGGACGACGCCGATCTTCGCCCTCAGGCACCCGCTCTCGATCCTGCAGGGCCAGGTCGTCGCCCTCACCATCCCGACCTGGGCGCCGATGTTCGCCTTCAACGTCTCCAGCGAAAACACCTGGCGCGGCAGCCGCCTGCCGGAACACTGCTCGTCCAAAGAAGACATCCAGGGCGGCCACCCGCAACAGGGCGTCGGCAAAACCAAGACTTACGGCTGCTACTACTCGAACGCCCGCCTGCTCTACACGGCGACCTTGGTCAAAAACCCGAAAGCCGAAGCCGTCGAATAGCCACCGTCTGCAATTGGGGTCGCATAGCGACCCCAATTGCAGACGCTCAGATTTGGCCGGCCGCTAAAGGGCGCCTTGGCGCAGGCCGCAATAGGGACAGTCGCTGACGTCGATGCCGATCAGCTGGTCGCAGCGGCGGCAGGCGCGCAGGTTCTCGGGGCTGCGCGGCAGGGACGACGCGGAGGGGGCCAGGGGGAGGACCATCGCGACGGGGAACATCTCCTCGCCGGTCTCGCGGTCGCGGTAGATCTGGCCCGGTTCAGCGGGGGCGATCGCCTCGCGGCCGGAGGCCGGGGCGCGCATGCGGTAGAGCTGCTGGAGGTTCATCGCCGCACAGACTAATAGCTTGCGCGGAACGACATGCGCGTCCTCATCTTCCACGGCTACATGCTGCGTGGCACCGGCAGCAACATCTACAACGTCAACCTGGCGCCGGCCCTGGCGCGCCTCGGCCACGAGGTCCACCTGCTCTGCCAGGACCGCGAGGTCACGATCCCCGGCGTCCACATCCACACCCCGGACATCGGCGGCCTCCTGCCGGTCTACGTCAAAGACCCCTATCCGGGCTTCGAGGTCAAGACCTTCGACGAGCTGACCGAGGCCGAGCTCGACCGCTATCTCGACGCCAACGTCGCCGCGGTGCGGGAGCTGGCCGCCGAGGTGGGGGGTTTCGACGCCGCCCTCGCCAACCACCTGGTGATGGGCCCGACGATCCTCGCCCGCGCCGACGTCGCCCCCTTCGCCGCGAAGGTCCACGGCTCGGCGCTCGAGTACACGGTCAAACCGCATCCCCGCTTCCTTCCTTATGCCTACGAGGGGATGGAGGCGGCGCGGGGGGTGCTGGTCGGCTCCGCCCACACCGGCGAATCGCTCTGGGCGGCGCTGCCCGACCTCCCCGACCTGAAGGACAAGACGCGGCTCGGCCCGCCGGGCGTCGACGTCGAGGAGTTCGCCCCCGGTGACGCCGGGCGCGACCCGCTCGTCGTCTTCGTCGGCAAGCTGATCGTCTCCAAGGGGGTCGACCTGCTGCTCGCCGCCTGGCCGCTGGTCCACGGGAAGCACCCGCGGGCGCGCCTCCAGGTGGCCGGCTTCGGCGCCTACGAGGACGGCCTGCGGCGCCTCCAGGCGGCTCTCGACCGCGGCGATCTCGAGGACGCGCGCGCTGTCGCCGCGGCGGGCTGGGGCCTGGAGGGGGGAGAGCGCAGGCCGCTGCCGATCCTCTCCGCCTTCCTCGCCGACCCGCCCGCGGGCTATGCCGAGGCCGCCCGCGCCGCGGCCGGCTCGGTCGAGTGGCTCGGCCGCCTCGAGCACGACGAGGTGGCGCGGCTCCTCCCCGGCGCCGAGGCCCTGGTGATGCCGAGCACCTTCCCCGAGGCATTCGGGATGGTCGCCGTCGAGGCCGCCGCCTGCGGCGCGCTGCCGGTCTCGGCCGGCCACTCCGGGATGCGCGAGGTCTCCCGCCGCCTCTCGGCGGACCTCCCCGACGCCGCCGCCCCGCTCACCAGCTTCGCGGTCGAGCCCGGCGCGGTGGAGGCGATCGCCGACCGTCTCGACCGCTGGTTCGACCTCCCCGAGCGGACCCGCGCGGAGGCCCGCGCGACGCTCGTCGAGACGGTCGCGCGCCTCTGGAGCTGGGAGGGAGTCGCCCGCGGCGTGCTCGACGCCGCCGCCGGAAACCTAGGTGGATTGCCGGTCCCCGCCCCCTAGTGCCGAGCGTCATTTGGATGGCAAAGCGCACCGCCGCCGCGCGTCAATAGAATGCCGCGCGGTGTTCACGAACCGCCTCCCGATAGCCAAATTGGCCGGTGCCGTCGTCGCGCTCGCGGCGGTGATCTCGGCGGTGATGTTGTCGATCAACTGGGACGGCGCCGAGGACTCCACGGCCGCCCCGAAAATCGACAACCTGCTGAACATCATGATCGTGCTGTCGTCGATCGTCTTCGCGATCGTCGTCGTCGCGCTGGCCTACGCGCTGATCGCCTTCCGCGCGAAACCGGGCGACGAGTCCGACGGCGAGCCGATCCACGGCAACACCCGCCTGGAGATCGCCTGGACCCTGATCCCGACGATCATCGTCCTCTTCTCCGGCGGCTGGAGCTGGAAAGTCCTGAACGAAATCGAAGAAACGGACCCGAACCACATGACGGTCTCCGTCTTCTCCCAGCAGTACGCCTGGTCGTTCGGCTATCCGGGCAAAGAATATGCCTACTCGCAGGGAGTTCTCCACGTCCCCGTGAACCGGCAGATCGTCTTCAAGATGCACTCCCAGGACGTCATCCACTCGTTCTGGGTGCCCCAGTGGCGGATCAAGAAAGACAACGTCCCCGGGATCACGACGACCGCGGTCGTCACCCCGACCAAGACCGGGACCTACCAGCTGATCTGCACCGAGCTCTGCGGCTTCGGCCACGCCTCGATGCGGGCCAAAGTCATCGTCCAGTCGCAGTCGGCCTTTGACAAATGGGTCGAAGGCTTGAAAGAAAAAGTCCCACCCGATCTGATGGTGTCGGTGAAACAGGACACGGAGACCAATCCGGAACCGCTCGAACGGGCGGTGGCGGAATAATGGAGGCGAAGTAGATGGTTGCGACGTTTACTCGACCTGGCTGGTATCGCGCGGCACTGTGCACGGTGCTCGCCGCGGCGTTCGGCGTCGGCCTCGTGGTCCTGCTGCGCTCCATCTCCGGCCTGCCCGCCTTCCAGAGCGAACAGACGGGCTATCCGCAGGTCGTCGTGCCGCTGATCCTCGCCCCGCTGGGCTTCCTGCTCGGCATCGGCTGCTTCGACTACTGGCTGCGCTGGGGCGTCGGCGCGCGGACGATCCCCGAGGACCACTCGTCCCACGGCGCGTACAGCTGGAAGGACTACTTCAAGGTCAACACCGACCACAAGGTGATCGGCGTCCAGTACGTCGTCACCTCGTTCGTCTTCTTCCTCATCGGCGGCCTGATCGCGATGCTGATCCGGGCCGAGCTCGCCCAGCCGGGCACCCAGATCGTCGGCGCGGGGACCTTCAACGGCCTCTTCTCGACCCACGCGGTGCTGATGATCTTCGTCTTCATCATCCCGATGTTCGCGGGCATGGCGAACTACGTCCTGCCGCTGATGATCGGCGCGCCGGACATGGCCTTCCCGCGCCTCAACGCGCTCAGCTACTGGATGCTGCCGCTGGCCGGGATCATGTTCCTCGCCTCCTTCCTCGCCCCGGGCGGCGCCTTCGACGCCGGCTGGACGGGTTACGCGCCGCTCTCGACCGGCGCCCCGCTGGGCCAGTCGTTCTTCAACATCGGCGTGCAGTTCGCCGGGTTCTCCTCGATCTTCACGGCGCTGAACTTCCTCGTCACGATCATCACCATGCGTGCGCCCGGGATGACCTTCTGGCGCATGCCGCTGCTGGTCTGGGCGAACCTCTCGACCTCGCTGCTGGTCGTCGCCGCGACGCCGTTCATCTCCGGCGCCCAGTTCATGGTCCTGCTCGACCGCGTCCTGCACACGAACTTCTTCCAGTTCGGCGCGGGCGGCGACGTGATCAGCTACCAGCACATCTTCTGGTTCTACTCGCACCCGGCGGTCTACATCATGATCCTGCCGGGCTTCGGGATCATCTCCGAGGTCATCTCGGTGCACGCCCGTAAACCGATCTTCGGCTACCGCCTGATGGCGCTGGCGCTGATCGGGATCGTCGTCCTCAGCTACTCGGTCTGGGCGCACCACATGTTCGTCGCGGGCATGTTCTCCTGGCTGCGCGTGCCGATGATGCTGACCACGCTGCTGATTGCGGTGCCGACCGGGATCAAGATCTTCTCCTGGCTCGGGACGCTCTATTTCGGCAAGATCCACACGAAATCGACGGCGATGCTGTTCGCGCTGGCGATGATCGTCACCTTCACGATCGGCGGGATCTCCGGCGTCATGCTTGGCATGGTGCCGTTCGACATCCACGTCTCCGACACCTACTTCATCGTCGCCCACATCCACTTCGTGCTCTTCGGCGGCTCGGTCTTCACGATCTTCGCCGGCCTCTACCACTGGTTCCCGAAGATGACCGGGCGGATGTACGACGAGCGGCTCGGGCGCATCCACTTCTGGGGCACCCTGATCGGCACCTGGGGCACCTTCATCCCGATGCACTGGGTGGGGATGGACGGGATGCCGCGGCGCGTCGCCGATTACGCGGCCCAGTTCGGCAACTGGAACCTGATGATCAGCTGCTTCGCCTTCCTGCTCGGCGCCGTCCAGCTGATCTTCGTCTACAACATGATCGTCTCCTGGCGGTTCGGGCCGAAGGCGCCCGCCAACCCCTGGGGCGGCAAGTCGATCGAGTGGCTGGTCTCCTCGCCGCCGCCGGTCTTCAACTTCGACGAGATCCCGCGCGTCGTCGGCGGCCCGTACGAGTACGGCATCCCCGGCGCCCGGCACGCGATCATGCCCGGTGAAGGCGCCGAGATCCCGGTGACCCGTGAGACCGTGGTGGGCTCGTGAGCGACATCGTCGCCGAGGGCTCCCAGAAGCGTCCGCTGCTCGTCTTCGTGAACGAGGTCGCGGGCGGCCGCAAGCTGTTGGAGGCGGTGCGTGAGCGTACAGAGGCCGGGACCGTGTCCCAGGTCATCGTCGCCGCGCCGCAGAACCAGCCGACGATCGGCACGCGGATCGACCGCGAGGACCTCTACGCCTCGGCTCGTGCCCGGGTCGAGGTGACGATGTCGGTGTTCGCCGCCTTCGGCATCGACTCGGTCGGCCAGGTTCTCGATCCGGCGCCGCAGCTCGCGCTCGGCGACGCGATCCGCGCCAACCAGCCGTCGGAGGTCCTCTTCTCGGCCCTCTACGACACCCGCTTCGGGATCGCCCGCAAGGACCTTGCCGAGGTGTGTCGCGAGATCGCCGAGCCGGAGGTCAGGTTCACCCACATCCCGGTGCGGGTCGAAGAAGACGCGATCCGCCTCGACCTCAGCCACGTGCTGGTGGTGGCGACGAAGACCGTGAACGCGCCGGACCTGGTCTCCAGGCTCAAGGAGCTCGCGTCGCGCCGTCCGCACCGCTACACGATCATCTGCCCGCGCAGCGAGGAGGTCTCCGAGGAGCAGGTCGTCCGCGATCTCGCCGCGACGATCGCCGAGCTCTACCGCGCCGACGTCGACGCGACCGGCCTGCCGATCTCCAGCGACGACCCCTTCGAGGCGGTCCGCAACGCGATCGAGTACTACCGCATCGACGAGATCTTGATCTCCACCTTCGCCGGCGAGCAGTCGCGCTGGCTGCAGAGCGACCTGATCGGCCGGGTCCGCGAGATCTCCGACAAGCCGGTCAGCCACGTCGAGTCCGGCCGCGCCCCGGCGGCCTTCGCCTCGGTCGTGGCAGAGGGGGGTGAGCACTGATGGAGAGCGCGTCCGTACCGCTTCCACACGGCGCCGGCGGTCACGCCGCCGAGCATGAGCACCACGGTCCGCCGGAGGCGAACCAGAGCTCGCGGATCGACCGCCAGACCCTCGGGATCCTGCTTTTCATCATCTCCGAGGTCATGCTGTTCGGCTCGTTCTTCGCCTCCTACTTCTTCCTCCGCGTCGTCGTCAACCCGGCGGCCTGGCCGCCGCACCCGTTCGAGCTGCCGGTCGGCGTCGCGGGCATGAACACCGCGATCCTGGTGTCCTCGAGCTTCACGATCCACTACGCCCTCGAGGGCATCCGCAAAGGCAACAAACAGGCGATGAAACTCGGCCTGGCGTTGACCTGGCTGCTCGGCCTGACCTTCCTCTTCGTGCAGATCAACGAGTACGTGCACCTTGGCTTCAGCATCCGCACCGAGTCCTTCGGCACGATCTTCTACTCGCTGACCGGGCTGCACGGCGCCCACGTCTTCATCGGGCTGACGCTGCTCACCGCGGCGACGATCCGCGCCTTCCGCGGCCACTTCGACAAAGAGCCCGAGAAACACCTCGGGGTCGAGGTGCCGGGCATCTACTGGCACTTCGTCGACATCATGTGGATCATCGTCTTCGCGACGGTCTACATCCTCTGACGCGCTACCAGGCGCTGCGCGCCGCGAAGGGAGCGGGGCGATGAGAATCAACGAGCGCGCGGTCTTCAAATGGGTGCTGATCGTCGGCGTCGCCGGTGCCAGCGTGATCGGCCTTGCCCTGTTGACCCGCCCCCTCGTGGGCTCCCTCTGGGGCCTGGTCCTGGTGATCGCAGGCTGCGCCTACGGCATCCGCTGGACCCGCGATTGGTGGCGTAACTCCCGCAGCCACCCTGGCGGTCCGGACTACAAGCCGTAGCCCCCGCCGCGAGCCGTAGCGTTCCGCCGCGCGCGAATTGGCACACAATTGGCACAGTTCTGCCAACCACAAGCGCGCCTCTCCCGGCTAGCCTTTAGTTCATGGAGGCGATGAGAACCCGGTGGAGCGACGAGCGACTCGACGACCTCAACCAGAGCGTCAGAGAGGTCAAGGGAAGCATCGTCCGGCTCGACGGCCGGATCGATCGCCTCCAGCACGCGATGGTCGTCTCCGTGGTCGCGATCTGCACGATGATGTTCGCCGGGTTCGGCGCGCTGATCACGCTGTTCGCGATTCACTTCTGAGCGCTGGACGCCACCGGGCCCAAAGCTCCAGCGTCAGCAGCGTGAGCGCCACCGGGACGGTGGCGGGGGTCGTGTCGATGGCGAAGAAGAGGAGGTCCCAGGCGCAGCAGAGGACAGCGGCGAGGAGGGCGCCGCGAAGCTGGAGGCGAGAGTCGCGGGCGAGCAGCGCGCCGAGGACGGCGGCGATGAAGAGGTCGCCGAAGCCCATCAGCGCCGAGCCCCAGCTGACCAGCTGCAGTTTCGGCAGGTCCGCGGCCGGATGGGCGGCGTTCAGGACCGTGTTCGGTTCCTGGAGGAGTTCGGTGAAGACGAGGTAGGCGTCGACCGCCGCCATCGCGTAGATGCCGAGCTTCACCCAGCGCCCCGGCACCACGCAGACGAGGAGCCAGCCCAGGGTCACGCAGGCAAGCGCCGAGAGGGCGAGGGCACAGCTCTGGCCGCCCAGTTCGCCCTTCGCCGCCCAGGCGACGGCGAAGAGGGGGATCGCGGCGAGGGCGAGCCACGGTCGCCCCCCGTGGACGAGCCCGCCTAGCGCGATCGCGGCCAGGGGCGGGACCGCGATCAGCGCCAGCCAGGTGAGGAAGTCCGCGGAGGCGGAGTCGAGGGCGATTCCGGCGATCACGACCACGATCGAGAGCGGCAGCGCCAGCGCCCACCAGCGCCCCTGCAGGCGGCTCAGCAGGGGAATCTGCACCGGGGGCCGGGGGAGGCCCACCAAGACTCCCTGGACGAGGCTGAGGAAGCCGATCGAGAGCCAGAAGGGGAGCATCCGGGGCTCCCCGCGCTCTCAGGCGGTGCCGGCGCCCGCGCCGGCCGGCGCCGAGGCCGACTCGCCGGACGGCGTGTCGCCCCGCTCGACCGCCACCGGCGTGCCCGTGCGCGGCTCGAGCCGCCCCGCCGCGGCGATCGTCCACAGCATCGCCAGCCAGTTGCAGGTCGCCAGCGCGACGTGGACCCAGACGATCTCGGTCGGCAGTTCGAGCTCCCACTGGACGTAGCCGACGAGCCCCTGGACCGCGAGCAGGATCAGCACCACGGTCAGCGGTTTGAGCGCCCGTCGGTCGCCGCCCGGGCGCCGCAGGTAGAGCCAGACGCCGATCGCCGCGACGCCGTAGATCGCCGCCAGCGCGGCGTGGCGCTGCACCACCCATTCGAGCGTGTCGGAGCCCATGAAGGTGAAGCGCTGGACGAACTGCCCCTCGAACTCGCCCGCGTGGGGGCCCGAGCCGGTGGCGATCGTCCCCGCGAGGATCGTCAGCTGCCCCAGCGGCACCAGCGCGCGCACCGCCCAGACGCCCTTGCGGTCCCAGGAGCGCCGCCGCTCCCAGGGCTCGTAACGCGAGCACCAGAACAGCGCGAAGCCGGCGTCCAGCAGCATCATCGAGAGGATGAAGTGGCCCATCACCAGTTCCGGGCGCAGGTCGTACTTGACGACGAGGGCGCCGAGGATCGCCTGGCCGACGACGCCGAGGGGGAGGAGGACGCCGATCCAGGCCAGGTGGCGGCGGAAGGGGCGGCGGAAGAAGGAGAGGCCGCAGGCGGCGATCACGGCGATGCCGAGGAGGGCGGTGACGATCCGGTTGCTCATCTCGATCACCGCGTGCGTTTCCAGCGGCGGCACCGGCCCGCCGTAGCACTTCGGCCAGTTCGGGCAGCCCAGCCCCGAGTCGGTCAACCGCACCGCGGCGCCGGTCAGCACGATCAGCGCCAGGCCGAAGAGCGCCACCGTCGTCACCTGCGCGTAGCGGTGCGGGGAGATCTCGAAGCGATTTCGAAGGCTCGCGAACATATTCAGATGATCACCGGTGCGGCCCCTCGGCCGCCCTGGCTATTCGCCGCCGGATTTTTTGCCGGCGGATTCACTCAAGTATTTGACGAGTTCTTTGAGTTCTTCCGGCGAAAGCGATTCTTTGAAGGTCTCCGGCATCACGTTGGGCGGGTAGCCCTGGGCGATCTTCGCGTTCGGGTCGACGATCGATTCTTCGATTTCCGCGTCGCTCTGGCCGGGGAGGACTTCGTCCAGGTCGGGGCCGGTGGTGCCGCCTGCGTTGGCGGCGGCGAGGGTGTGGCAGCCGCCGCAGCCGTTGTTGGCGAAGACCTGCGCACCGGCGCCGCCTTCGACTTCCGGCGGCTTGGCGCCGGGCACGCCCGCGTACTTGCCGACGTAGGCGGCGACGTCGTCGAGATCGGTGCCCTCGACGATGTGGGGCGGCATGGTGGTCATCGGGTTCCCGTTGCCGGGGCGCGGGCTGTCGACCTGCGCCTTGACGATTCCTTCGACCGTCGCCGCGTCGAAGCCGCCGGATTCGCGGGCGGCGGAGAACGCGTCGTCGAGGTTCGGGCCGATGGTGCCCGAGGTGCCCGCCTGCGCCATCACGTGGCAGGTGCCGCAGTTCTGGGTGAAGAGGATGCGGCCGCGCGCGATGTCGGCGTTCGTGGTCCCGCAACCGGAGATCACGAGGACCGCCGCGAGCAGGGCGGCGAGCGGGACAAGCAGGCGAATGGGCTTAGGAAGGTTCTGCATACTGCTGAGGCGCCGCGGAGTCTATATGTCAGAGCACCCGGGACGACGTTTGCCGGCCGGCGCAGGCAGGGTACATTTGCATCTATTCGCACTAAGGTAGGTCTCGTCGGCGAAGGAGGATGCGATGCGGGTGAGGGATGGCATGTCGGATGTATCGGTGACGGTGGGGCCGTCGCACACGCTGCGGCAGGCGGCCAAGGCGATGGTCGACCACAACGTCGGCGCCGCCCTGGTGATCGACGACGAGGCCCCCTCGCCGGGCATCGTCACCGAGCGTGACCTGCTGCTCTCGGTGGGGGCCGGGGAGGATCCCGACGTCGAGACGGTCGGCCGCCACATGACCGAGTCGGTGCTCGCCGCCGCTCCCGACTGGAGCCTCGAGCACGCCGCCGCCGAGATGTCGCACCGCGGCGTCCGCCACCTGGTCGTCTTCGAGGCGGGCGAGGTGACCGGCATCCTCTCGATGCGCGACATCGTCCGCGTCTGGACGTCAGCCGGCGCGACCAGCGAAATGCCGCTGCCCAGCAATGCGGGAGGCGGCTAGGAGCGCCCGCGAGAGGCGCTGAGAAGCGCGCTCAGCCCTGGGGACGGCCGGAGGTGGACCGGGAGTCCAGGTAGATCTGCTCGACCGGCAGCGTGGCCGGACGGGCTTCCTGGCGGCGCGGCAGGCTGAAGTAGCTGCGCACCGAGGTCCGCACGATCGCCCGGAAGGCGAAGAGCAGCACGATGATCCCGATGTAGGACCAGATGAAGGCGGAGAAGACGAAGCCGTTGGCGTAAATACCCGCCACCGCGCCGATCGCGCCGACGGCGAAGAAGGCCGGGCCCCAAGAAGAACGCGGCGCCTGGATCGTCTCGCTCGACGTCGGAATCTGCCGGTTCTCGCTCATCCGTGCGCGATGTAGAGGAGGGCGACGATGAAGCAGAGCGCGAAGACGACCGCCGCAAACCCCCCGGCAACCAGCCCGGCGGTCATGTTCCTGCGTGCGGTCTCGCGATCCACAGCCGGATTTCTATCAGTCCGAGCGGTCCGAGGCTCCCCGAGCGCCCCGTCCGGAGTGCCCGGAGGCTCCCCGGCGGATCGGGACCCAGTGCGGATCCGAGCTCAGCGGAGGGCGCGCCCGGTGACGCCACCACGCGTTCGCACGCGGGAGGAGTGGGCGAAGGGTGCACGGAACTTCCGACTCACAGCCCTTGCCAGCTGTCGCCCGGGTAGGGACCCGCCCCTCTCGCCACGGCCCGGGCAGGCTGTGG
>CALCIA010000123.1 GCA_937907435.1 uncultured Actinomycetes bacterium | reverse complement strand
CCCCCATGAGGAGCCCAGGACCTCCCTCGGACGGCCGGCAGCGCCGCGAACCCCCCACCCCGGACGGCCGGCGAGGGCGACGCGGTCGGGGAGGAGAGAGGACCGACCGCGCCGCCTTCGCGCCGGGCGCCGGGGTCAGCCGACGCTGTTGTTCGCGTTCGGGCGGCCCGGATGTTGGGCCGCCAGATCCGCCTCGCCGGCTTGTACGTCGCCGCCGGCCGAGGTGAGGTAGGCCTGCTCGACCTCGCCGATGCGGTGGCGGGCCTGTTCGCCGGTCAGGTCGAGGCCGACGCGGCCGCGCCGCATGACGATGGCGTGGTCGGTGTAGTGTAGCGCCTTGTGGGCGTGCTGCTCGACCATGATCACCGCGGTGCCGCTCTCGTCGGCGGCGCGGCGCACCGCCTGCAGGAGCCGGTCGACGACCAGGGGAGCGAGGCCGAGGGAGAGCTCGTCGGCGAGCAGCAGGCGCGGCTTGCGCCCGAGCGCGCGGGCGAGGGTCAGCATCTGCTGCTCACCGCCGGAGAGGAGGCCGCCGCGGACGCCGAGGCGCTTGCCCAGCTCCGGGAACAGGGCGATCGCCTCCTCGACCGAGACGCCGCCGATCCGCAGGTTGTCGCGCAGCGACATCCCCTTGAAGACGGACCGCTCTTCGGTGACGTAGGACATCCCGTTGCGCGCCCGTTTGTAGAGCGGCGCGTTCGACTTCATGCCGGCGAAGTGGACCTCGCCCTCGATCAGCGGCAGTTCGCCCGCCAGCGCCAGCATCGTCGTCGTCTTGCCCGCGCCGTTGGGCCCGAGCAGGCAGAGGACTTCGCCCGGCATCACGTCGAAGCTGAGGTCGTGGACGACGGGCTGGCCGGCGTAACCGGTGCACATGCCCTTGACCGTGATCACCGGGTCCATCAGATCCCCTCCGATCCCAGCACCGGCCGCGGTGCCGTACGCGACGACGCGGCTTTGGTGTGGGCGTCGTCTTCCTCGCCCAGGTAGGCGGCGATCACCGCCGGGTCGTTGCGGACGTCCGCCGGCTTGCCCGCCGCGATCGGCTTGCCGAAGTCGAGGACGAGGAGCTCGTCGCAGACCGACATCACGAAGTTCATGTCGTGCTCGACCACCAGCACCGCGATCCCCCACTCCTTGGCCAATCGCCCGACCAGGTTGGCGAGCTCGGCGGTCTCGGCGTCGCCGAGCCCGGCGGCGGGCTCGTCGAGCAGCAGCACGCTCGACTCCGTCGCCACCGCCCGCGCCATCGCCAGCAGCCGGCGCCGTCCGTAGGGCAGGTCCTCGACCTGGCGGTCGAGATCGTCCTCCAGTTCGAACTCGCGGATCGTCGCCAGGACCGTGTCCGGGAGCGGCGCGTTGACCGGCCAGACGAGATCGCGGGCGTAGGAGCCGACGTCGCGCGGGTCGGATGCCGCCCGCAGGTTGTCGAGCACGGTGGAGTCCTCGAAGAGCTCGAGCGACTGGAACGAGCGTCCCACCCCGAGGCGGGAGCGCCGCGTCGCCGACATGTGGCTGATGTCGCGCCCGTCGAGCAGGAGCTCCGCCCCGGAGGACATTTTCGTGAAGCCGGTGACGGCGTCGATCAGCGAGGTCTTGCCGGCGCCGTTCGGGCCGATCAGGCCGAGCACCTGCCCCGGCTTCACGGTCAGCGAGACGTCGTCGACCGCAACCGTGCCGCCGTATTTGACCGACAGGTTCTTCACCTCGAGGGTCATCGGGCTCATCTTGGTCCGCTCACTGCTCGGCTGCGGCAGCTCGCGCTGCGGCTGCTCCTTCGGCGCCAGGAACGGCAGCACGCCGCCGAGCTTCGACCGCAGCAGCGCGATCTGGGCGATCTGCTCCTTGACCACCCCGTTCTGGTTGACGAGCAGCAGGACGATCAGCGAGACGCCGCCGATCAGCGGGATGTACTTGCCGATCCCGCCGTCGATCGAGTTGAGCAGCCGTTCGGAGAAGGCGCCCGGCGCCAGCGTCGCGCCGATCACCGGGCCGAACAGGTAGCCGATGCCGCCGATCATCGCGTAGGCGACCATCGTGATCGAGGTGAACGAGGTGAATTCGGAGTAGTTGATCGAGGTCGTGCGGAAGGCGAGCAGGATGCCGCCGAGGCCGGCGATCGCCGCCGCCACCGCGAAGGCGTAGAGCTTCGCGCCGGGGACGCTGATGCCGAGCGCGGCCGCCGCGCGCTCGTTGGTGCGCACCGCGATCAGCCGCCGGCCGGATCTCCCCCGGCGCAGGTTGGCGACGATCAGCGAGACGACGATCAGGCAGCCGAGCGCGACCAGCCCGTAGCGGGTCGGGTGCGAGGCGGCGTTGATGTTGAGGCCGAAGAGGACCGGTTCGCCGATCTGGGTGCCGCCGAAGCCGCCGGTGAAGTCGGTGTTGCCGAACAGCACCAGCTCGACCGCGCTGCCCAGGCCGAGGGTGACGATCGCCAGGTTGATGCCTCGGGTGCGCACCGCGGGCAGGCCGAACAGCAGCCCGAGCGGGACCGTCGCGGCGATGCCGATGGCGACGCCGAGGATCAGCGGCATCCCGGTCGTCGCCAGCAATCGCCCGGCGACGTAGGCGCCGAACCCGGCGAAGGCGAACTGGGCCAGCGAAAGCTGCCCCGTATAACCGGTCAGGACGACGATCGAGAGCAGGATCACGCTGACGCAGATCGTCACCGTGATCGCGTCGATCCAGATCGGCGGGGTCGAGGCGAGCAGGACGACGCCGACGATCGTGCCGATCGCGATGCCGCCCCAGTTGATGCGGCCGGTGCCGATCGTCGGCAGCCGCTGCAGGAGGTAGTCGCGCAGCGGCAGCGCCTGGCCACGGATGACCAGCCAGATGACGATGACCACGAACGGGATCGCGGTGCCGACCCCGGTCTGGCTGACGTACCGGGTCACCTCGGTCTGGGCGATGCCGACGAGGAGGCCGACGAGGAGCGCGGTCGGGAAGGAGCGGAAGCCGGCCACCAACGCGGCCGCGGTCGCCGCCAGCACGAGGTTGGTGAGGACCGCGGGCTGCAGGGTGACGATCGGGACGATCAGGATCGCGGCGAGGCCGGCGAGGCCACAGCCGAGCGCCCAGTTGAGGGTCGCGACGGTGTCCGGCGAGAGGCCGAGCGCCGAGGCCGAGCGCTCCGACTCCGCCACCGCCGAGGTGGCGAGCCCGAAGCGGGTGTAGCGATAGAAGAGCCAGAGGACGAGGGTCAGCGCGGCGGCGATCCCGAGCAGGATCAGGCGGTCGGCCGAGATCACGATCGTGTTGTGGATGTGGACGATGTCGGTCGGCAGCGCCGAGGGGACGAATTTCGAGGTCGCCGTGTAGCGGAGGATCGCGATCGACTGGATCGTGATCAGCACGCCGAGCGTGGCGATCACCCTGACCAAGGGCGCGCTGTGGCGCAGAGGTCGCATGATCAGCAGGTGCACGAGGCCGCCGATCACGGCGGCGAAGAGGACGCCGGCGATCAGCGCCGGGAGGAACGCCCAGCCTTGGTTCGTGTTCAGCTCCCACCAGACGTAGGCACCGGCCATCCCGATCGCCCCGAGGGCGAAGTTCAGGACGCCCGACCCGCGGTAGACGATGATCAGGCCCTGGGAGGCGAGAGCGTACGTGGCGCCGATGCCCAACCCCAGTAGTGCGAAACGGATTACTTCTTCCACGTCTGCCCTCTTTCGGTACTAGAAGGAAAGCCGGCAGCCCCGGGCACGAGGGTGCGCCCGGGGCTGTCGACGGTTGCGATCAGCCGAAGGCCGGTCCGCAGTCCATCGGTTTGGTACCACCACCGAGGATCGACAGGTCTTCGAATTTTTCACCCAACGGGGTGAGCTTGCCTTCTTTGAATTCGCTGAACGTGCCGCAGCGGTTGACGAGCCGTTCGAAGCCCTTCGGGCCGCCGGTCTTACCCCAGTTTTCTGCGAAATTCAGGGGCGGGACCATGCCCGGCAGGTTGACCTTCGCGGTTTCGGCCGCTTTCAGGAACGTCGCGTTGTTGACTTCGCCGCTCATCGATTCGACGACCTGTTTGAACCCTTCGTAGGCCGCCCAGGTGCCCATCCCACCGAGGCTGTTGTAGTCCTGGGAGGTATCGGCTTCGAATTTTTCGAGGGCTTCGCGGTATTCATCCCACTGCGGGAGCGAGATGTCGGGGTACATGCCGGCGACGACGTCGCCTTCGACCACCGATTCGAAGCCTTTCACGGCGTTTTCGTTGAAGTTGCCCTGCGGGCCGTACATGCGGACTTCAGAGCCGGACTGGGCAAAGGCCGGCATCCACGCGATGTACGGGGTTTCAGACACGATCATCACCAAGCAGTCCGTGTCACCTGCGGTGGCTTCCGCCACCTGCGCACTGTAATCCTGCGCGGTGCCTGGCAGCTTGATGAACTTTTCGATCTTGGTGCCTTCGACTTTCGCCGCATTTTCCATCAGCGGTTCGAACGCTTCGGCGCCTTCGATGATCACGCCCTTGATGTGTTCACATCCCTGTTCGACCGCTTTGTGGACGAGGCCCACCCCGTAGAGGGGCTGGTTGCCCATCGGGAAGCTGATCTTGGAGGTCAGTTCCAACGGTGAGATCGCGCAGCAGTTGCCGAACAGTGCGGTGTTCCCCTTTTCGAGGATCGGCACGACGGCGTCACCGGTGAAGGTGAAGTTTCCGACCACGGCCACCGCCTTGTCGGCGACCGCTTCACGCGCGCAGGCCGCTGCCGCGGTCGGCGTCCCGTGGGCATCGCAGAACTTGGCTTCCAGCGGACGGCCGGCGATGCCGCCGTGGCTGTTGATCCATTCCTGGTAGACGCGCTCGGTTTCTTCGATGTTCTTGTACTGCGGCCCTTCGGTGTTGACGTCGGTATACGTCATCGTGACGATCGGTTCGCCTTTGGCTTCCGATTCTTCGGCGCCCGCACCTTCTTCGCTCGCGGCGGATTCTTCCGAGCCCGCCGGTTCTTCTTGCGAAGCGGTGGGTTCTTCAGGGGTGGACGTACTTCCGCCGCCTCCGCAGGCAGCGAGCACCAGAGCGCAGGCCAGGAGCGC
This sequence comes from uncultured Actinomycetes bacterium, assembly GCA_937907435.1. Classification (GTDB taxonomy): domain Bacteria; phylum Actinomycetota; class Thermoleophilia; order Solirubrobacterales; family 70-9; genus VAYN01. The sequence goes on along the minus strand of CALCIA010000123.1, from coordinate 7,644 downwards.
GAAGACGGCAAGCAACGGCCATCTCGACCCCCTCGCGAAGCGACGGGTGGTTGACTTCATCGACTCTCCTCCTCGGTAGCAAGCCGGACTTGAGGGCTAGCGTATGAGTGCCGCGACGCGACGGAAGGAGGTCTTGGCGAAACGCTTGGAGAATCGCCAAAGCCGCATCATGAGCGGCTTTGGAGCGACTTTCGCGCGCGTTCAGACGACTCTGCTGACGCGGTACTCGACGACCGGGCCGGGGTGGAGCCGGCCCTCGCCGACGAAGACGGTCCGGTTGACCCAGGCATAACGCTCGTCGCCGGTCTCCAGGCGCGGGGCGATGCGGAAGTAGTGGTCGGCGTACTCGCTCGAGCGCTCGCCCGCGTTGGCCGCGTGGGCGGCGTCGTTGTACTCGATCACGCCGCGATACTGGACGTAGATCGCGGCGCCGTCGTCGGTGAGGATCGTCAGCCGCACGTCGAGCCGGCCCCACCCGTCGGGTCCGACCAGGATCCAGTCCCCGCCCCCGCTCCCGACCGTCCCGTTGATCCGCTCCCCCCTGACCTCCCCGCCGAGGACCTCGCGGATGTGCCGGCGGCCGAACGGCCCGTCGCCGACCTGGACCGCCGGGGCGAGGCGGGCGCTGAAGGTGAACTCGTGGGCGAGATCCATGGGGTCCTCAGGGGGTTGATTCCGGAGTCCGGGGAAGAAGGGACGCGGCCCTCTCGCCACGGCCCGGGCAGGCTGTGGCCGTGGCGAGAGGGCCGGGTATGAAAGGCGTGGAGGATCCGGGACGGGAGCGCAACGGGAGTGCATCGGATCCGTAACGAGAGCCCGACATCGTCACGGAGATGCCGAGAACTCCACGCTTTCTCCCGTGTTGTCCAACACCGACGGACGCGCTGCGTGGATTGCCCGTGCTATAGCAAGGTGAATCCACGCAGCGCGTTTCCGGCCCCTGATTTCGGCCCGAGAAAGGGTCTCTCGGGGTCGGAAAGTGTGACGTTCTCGGCATCTTCGTCAACGATCCGGCCGACGTGTGGAATCTCTCCGACGCGATCGTCACGGAAGTCCGACCCTCCTCCCGTCCCTGTGACGCCTCCCTCACGAAAGCCTCACGTCCTGGGCTCCTCATGGGGGTCACAGCCTGCCAGGACCCCCATGAGGAGCCCAGGACCACCTCGGACGGCCGCCCGCACCCCGGACCCCCGCCAGTCCCTTGAACCACCCACCTCACCGCCGCAACGTCACCCGCACGCCACCCCGACTGGCGCTGATCGCCCGCACGTCGCGCGCTCGCAGCACGTCCTTGATCCACGGCAGGCCATCTGGCCCGCCGATCGGGACGATCGGCTCGATCAGGTTGGCGGCCGCGTACATGCGGTCGACGTCGTGGCCGGGGATCAGATAACGGAGGAGGAGCTCCTCGTCGGAGAGGTTCTCGCCGTACTCGGCGCGGATCTCCGCCAGCGAGGGCTGCGGGGCGTGGCCGACGTCCATCATCTCCTTGCCGCGCGGGTTGGCGGCGGCGCGGTCGAGCACCTCCTCGTCGACCTTGCCGGGCGGCGTCCCGTACCAGCCCGCCAGGTACATCAGGTTCTCGTCCGGGATCGTCGCGTAGCGCTCGCCCTGGACCACGTTCAGTAGCGCCTGGATCCCGACCAGCTGCGAGAAGGGGGTCGCCATGATCGGCCAGCCCATCTCCTCGCGCACCCGGATCGCCTCCTCCAGCACGGCGGGAAGGCGCTCGGTCATGTTCACCTGCTTCAGCTGTTCGCGCAGCGTCCCCATCATCCCGCCCGGGAACTGCTGCTGGATGTTGGCCACCTGGTACTCGACCGGGGCGCCGCGCTGGAAGCCTTCCTCGTCGGCGAGCGCGCCGAAATGCGCGGCAACCTCGGCGAAGCGGCTGTCGTCGACCGCCACCTCGTGACCGAGCCGGCGGAGGTTGTCGACGGTGACCTCGGTCGAGGGCATCGAGACGCCGTTGGCGAGGGTCGAGATCGCCGAGTGCACGATCCGCACCCCCTCCTCGACGCCGATGATGTGGTTGAGGTTCGCCATCGCGGTGCGGTTGTGGAAGTGCATCTCCAGCGGCAGCCCGCCGGCCGTGGCCCGCTCCTGGCTCTGGCGTATCCAGCGCCGCGCCCGCTCCGGCCCGAGCACGCCCGCCTCGTCGCCGAGGATGATCGTGTGGGCGGCGCCGCCGGCGATCATCCGGTCGATCACGTCGGCGTAGTAGTCGTCGGTGTGGACCGGGGACTCGGAGAAGTTCAGCTGCGGCGAGGGGTCCATGCCGGCATCGCGGGCGATCTTCGCCACCCGGATCATGTTCTCGGCGTCGTGCAGGCAGTCGAAGATCCAGAGGCTGCCGATCCCGTGCTTGGCGAGGGTGCGGATCCAGAGCTCGACGATCGAGTCCGGGGTGACGTTCATGCCGACGATCCCGTTGGTGCGCGTCCCGGCCCGCAGGGTCGCGGTGGGGAAGGCGGCGCGGATCGCGTCGAGCCCCTCCCACGGGTTCTCTTCGCGGAAGCGCACCATCACCTCGAAGATCGAGGAGCCGGTGAGGTCGACGACGCGGTAGCCCGCCGCGTCGATCGCCGCCGCGACCGGCAGGATCTGGCCCGCCCGCATGCGCATGCCCCAGTAGCTCTGCTGGCCGTCGCGCAGCGACTGGTCGATGACCTCGATCCGCGCCATCAGGCCGCCTCCGCCAGGGCGGTCCCGCCCCACTCGGGCAGGAAGGTCTCCTCGACCCAGCGCGTGTGGACGCGGCCGGCGACCACCTCGGGGTGCTCGAGCAGGTCGAGCGCGAAGCCCGCGGTCGTCTCGACGCCCTCGACCCGCAGGTGACGGAGGGCCTGGCGGGTGCGCGCCAGCGCCGCCTCGCGGTCGGGGCCGGAGCCGATCAGCTTGGCGAGCAGCGAGTCGTAGAAGGGCGGCACGGTCCAGCCCGGGAAGCAGGCGCTGTCGACGCGGACGTCGGTGCCGACCGGGACGACCCAGGTCTCCAGGGTGCCCGGCGTGGGGGCGAAATCGCGCTCCGGCGACTCGGCGTTGATCCGCACCTCGATCGCGTGCCCGCGCACCTCGATCTCCTCCTGGCCGACCGAGAGGCCCTCGCCGCCGGCGATCCGCAGCATCTCCCGCACCACGTCGACCCCGGTGACGATCTCGGAGACCGGGTGCTCGACCTGCAGGCGCGCGTTGATCTCGAGGAAGCCGGCGGTGCCGCGGTCGGGGTCGACGAGGAACTCGCAGGTGGCGGCGCCGGTGTAGTCGAGGGCGCCGATCAGGCGGACGGCGGCGTCCTGGATCTCGGCGCGCAGGGCGTCGGGGAGGTTCGGCGCCGGCGCCTCCTCGATCAGCTTCTGGTAGCGCCGCTGCAGGGTGCAGTCGCGGGTGCCGAGGTGGATGACGTTGCCGGCGGCGTCGCCGAGCACCTGCACCTCGACGTGGCGGGCGGAGCGCACGTAACGCTCGAGGAAGAGCCGGCCGTCGCCGAAGGCGGCCTCGGCCTCGCCGTGGGCCTGGGCGAAGGCGGCGGCCATCCCGGCCTCGGACTCGACCATCCGCATGCCGCGCCCGCCGCCGCCGGCCGCGGCCTTCAGCAGCACCGGATAACCGATCGCGGCGGCGACCTCGCGCGCCTCGGCTTCGGCCTCAATCACGTCGGAGCCCTCGTTGATCGGCACGTCGAGCTCTTTGGCGAGGGCGCGGGCGGTCGCCTTGTCGCCGGAGCGGCGCATCGCCGCGGCCGAGGGCCCGATGAAGATCACGCCCTCCTCCTCGCAGGCGGCGGGCAGCTCGGGCCGCTCGGAGAGGAAGCCGTAGCCGGGGTGCAGCGCATCGCAGCCCGCCACCTTGGCCGCCGCGAGGACCCGGTCGACGTCGAGGTAGCTTTCCGCCGCCGCGGCGGGGCCGATGCAGACGACCTGGTCGGCGAGCTGGGCGCCGAGGCTGTCGCGGTCGGCGTCGGAGACCGCGAGGACCGATTCGACCCCCTCGTCGAAGCAGGCTTTGACGATCCGCACGGCGATCTCGCCGCGGTTGGCGATCAGGACCCGACGGAGCGCCACGGCCGACCCGCTAGCCCTCGGGGTCGACGACGACGATCGGCTGGCCGAATTCGACCGAGTCGCCGTTCTCGACCAGGATCGCGGTGACGACGCCGTCGATCGGCGAGGCGACGTGGTTCATCAGCTTCATCACCTCGACGATGGCGACGGTGTCGCCGGCGGCGACCCTGCCGCCGAGCTCGACGAAGGGCGGCGCGCCCGGCGACGGCGCGCGCCAGAAGAGGCCGACCGAGGGCGACTCGATCCTGGTGCCGTCGGCCGCGGCGGCGCCGTCGGTGGCGCCGGCGCCGTTCGTCGGCGCGCTGGGCGCGGCGACGGGGTCCGGGGTCGGGGCGGCGGCCGCCGGGGCCGGGGCGGCGGCCGGGGCGTGAGCCGCCGGCGTCGGGGCAGGCGCGTGCGCGGCGGCCGGTGCGGGCGCCGGAGCCGGCGCCGCCGGCCGCGCGGCCAGCGCCTCGGTCAGCTGATCGCGCGAGACGTGGAGGCGGTCCTCGCCGACCTCGACGACCATCTCGCGCCAGTCGCTGCGCTCGAACGCGTCAAGCAGCGCGCGGATCGTTTCTGGACTCATCTCCATAGGTGGCGATCTCCTCGGTCGCGGAATTGACGGCTGGACTCGATGATGCGCGGGTGAAGATCGATTTTCAACGGGCGCTGAGCGCTCCCCCCGGCGCCCGCGAGGTGGTCCTCGTGCGCCACGGCTCCTGTGATCCCCCGGCGCCGGACGGATTGATCGGCGGTCGCAGCGACCCAGGCCTGAACGCGCGCGGGCGCGCCGAGGCGGCGTCGGCAGGCGCCCGGCTGCGGGGCGAGCCGGTGCGGGCGATCTACATCAGCCACCTCGTGCGGACGGCCGAGACGGCGGCGCCGATCGCGGCCGGGCACGGGCTCGAGCCGATCGTCGACGAGGACCTCGGCGAGATCTTCCTGGGCGAGTGGGAGGGCCACGGGATCGCCTCCCGCGGCGCCTCCGGCGACCCGGAGCTGGCCCGCGTCTTCGCCGAACAGAGCTGGGGGCTGGTGCCCGGGGTCGAGGACATCGACGGCTTCGGCCTGCGCACGCGGCGCGCGATCGAGGCCGCGGCCGACGCGGGCGCCGACGGCGAGCTCGTCGTCGTGGTCACCCACTCGGCGGTGATCGCCGAGTTCCTGCGCCAGATCACCGGCGCCGACGCGTTCGCCTTCCTGCACAACACCAACGGGTCGCTGAGCCGCGCGATCCGGATGCCGGACGGCCGCTGGATCCTCGCCTCCTTCAATGACACCTCGCACGTGCATGCGGCGAAGTAATACACCCGCGTCGCGGGCCCTCCCCCGGCCCCGGCGCCGCCCATCTGTGATTGCCCCAATCCTCGGCGCGGCGGCCGGCCCGGTCGGCGGCGCGCCGGGCGAGTATCCGTAGCGCGCGATTCGCGCACTGGGATACCGCGAGCTTAGGAGGACGAGATGAGCGATGGGGCGGGCCGGGTCGCCGGCAAGGTGGCCGTGATCAGCGGGGCGAGCAGCGGCATCGGCCGCGCGACCTTCGAGCTGCTGGGACGCGAGGGGGCCAAGGTGGTCGGCACCGCGCGCCGCGAGGAGCTCCTGAACGAGGCCCTGGAGGAGGTCCGGCGCCACGGCGGCGAGGGGCTCGTCGTCCCCGCCGACCTCGAGGAGGCCGGCACCGCCGAGCGGGTCGTCCAGGCCGCCATCGACGCCTACGGGCGGGTCGACATCCTCGTCTGCAACGCCGGGGTGGGCTGGAAGTACGGCGAAGAACACCCGGGGACGATGGCCGCCCTGCACGAGGTCTCGCTCGACAACTGGCAGGACGTGATCGGCGGCGTCGACCTGCAGGGGTACTTCGAGATGATGCGGGCGGCGCTGCCGGCGATGCTCGAGGCCGAGAGCGGCGCGATCGTCAACATCGCCTCGATGGCGGGGGTCACCGGCCTCTACGACGCCCACCCCTACACGGCGGCCAAGGGCGCGATCGTCAACCTCACCCGGTCGCTGGCGATCACCTACGGCAAGCAGGGCATCCGCACCAACACCGTCTGCCCCGGCTTCATCGACACGGCGATGATCGCCCCGGTGATCGGCGCCTTCGACGACCCCGACACGGCGGCCCTGCTGGTGCCGATGAAACGTCCCGGCAAGCCGGAGGAGATCGCCGCCGCGGTGCTCTTCCTGGCCTCGGACGACGCCAGCTACGTGAACGGCGCCGCGCTGGTGGTCGACGGCGGCTGCACCTCGCGCAGCTTCGCCGCCTGAGGCGAGGGGGAGATCGGGATGAGTGACGGAAGCGGGCGCGTCGCCGGCAAGGTCGCGGTGGTGAGCGGGGCGAGCAGCGGCATCGGCCGGGCCTCGTTCGAGATGCTCGGGCGCGAGGGCGCCAAGGTGGTCGGCACGGCGCGGCGCGAGGAGAAGCTGAACGAGGCGCTGGAGGCGGTCCGGGCCGCGGGCGGCGAGGGCATGGTCATCGCCGCCGACCTCGAGGACGAGACGACCGCCGACCGGGTGATCGACGCGGCGATCGAGGCCTTCGGCCAGGTCGACATCCTCGTCTGCAACGCCGGCGTCGGCTGGCAGTACGGCGAGGAACACCCGGGGACGATGGGCGCGGTCCACGAGGCCTCGCTGGAGAACTGGCGCGACATCGTCGGCGGCGTCGACCTCGAGGGCTACTTTACGATGATCCACGCCGCCCTTCCCCACATGCTGGAGCGCGAACGCGGCTCGATCGTCTCGGTCGCCTCGATGGCCGGCCTCACCGGGCTCTACGACGCGCATGCCTACACCGCGACCAAGGGCGCCCTGGTCAACCTCACCCGCTCGATGGCGATCACCTACGCCAAACAGGGCGTGCGGGCCAACTGCGTCTGCCCGGGCTTCATCGACACGCCGCTGATCGAACCGGCGATCGACCTCTTCCGCGACGACGCCACCCGCTGGGCGATGGTGCCGATGGGACGGGCGGGGACGCCGGAGGAGATGGCCTACGCGGTCCTCTACCTCGCCTCCGACGAGTCGAGCTACTGCACCGGCACGGCCCTCCTGGCCGACGGCGGCTGCATCTCCCGCTCCTTCCCGGCGGCGGGCTGACCGTGCGCTCACTCACCATCGCTGAACTCAACCTCGGCGATTCGGCCGAATTCCGCAAGACGATCTCGGAGTCCGACGTCTACCTCTTCGCCGGCATCACCGGCGACCTCAACCCCGTCCACGTCGACGAAGAGTTCGCCAAGACGACCCCCTTCGGCGCCCGGGTCGCCCACGGCCCCCTCACCTTCGCCCTCTGCGCGGGCCTCCTCGGCACCGAGCTCCCCGGCGTCGGCACGATCGCGGTCACCAACGAGGTCACCTACGAAGCCCCCGTCTACATCGGCGACACGATCGCCGTCCGCATCGAGGTCGCCGCCCTCGACGCGGAGCGCAACCGGGCCACGTTCGCCGTCACCTGGGGTAACCAGGACGGGAAGCAGGTGGCGAGCGGCACGATGGTGGTGAAGCCGCCGAAGGTGGCGGTGAGGGTCTGAGGGGGGCCGACCGTCCGAGATGGTCCTGGGCTCCTCATGGGGGTCCTGGCAGGCTGTGACCCCCA
>CALCIA010000122.1 GCA_937907435.1 uncultured Actinomycetes bacterium | reverse complement strand
CCCGCACCCGCCACCTCGGACGGCCGCAAGCGCTCCGAGCCCCGCCCCGTCCCCCTACCAGCCCCAAAACCAACCGCTCAGACCAAAACCGCGGCCTCGATCTCCTCGCTGGTCGGCATCCCCTCGCGGGCGCCCTGTTTGCCGACCGAGATCGAGGCGGCGGCCACGGCAAGCTCCACCGCGCGGCGGAGGTCGTCGCCGGCGGCGAGGCGGGTGGCGAGGACGCCGTTGAAGGTGTCGCCGGCGCCGGTGGTGTCGACCACGGTGGCGGCCGGGGCGGGCAGCTCGAAGGTCTCCTCCCCGTCCGCGACGAGAACGCCGTCGCCGCCCCGGGTGACGATCACCGGGGCGCCGCTCCGGCTCGCGAGATTGCGGGCAGCGGCCGCGAGGTCACCGGACCCGGCCGCGTCGCCATACCGCGCGTGGCTGTCCGCACCGGCCGCCAGGCCGTCTCGACCGCCGGGGTCGCCCGGCCGCGCAGGATCGCTCGCAGCGCCCGCTGCGTTGCCCGGCTTGCCGGCGCCACCTGGCCGCGCGTGGCCCTCCGCACCGGCCGCCAGGTCCCCCGACGCGCCAGCGCCGCCCAGCCGCGCCGAACCGGTCGCATGGTCGACGGCGTCCCCCGTCCCGCCGTCATCCCTCAGTCGCGCCAACAAGTCCCGCAGCTCGCCCGCGTTCGGGGTCAGGATCGCGCCGCGAGGAACGGAGCGCTCGACCGCGGGGGTCGGCGGCGCCGGGTTGAGGACGCAGGGCAGGCCGGCGGCCGTGGCGACGTCGACCGCGGCGAGCACCGCGTCGTCGGGGATCTCGGTCGAGACGAGGACGCAGCCGAGCTCGGCGACGCGCGGCTCGAGGGCCGCCCGCACCGCGGCCGCGTCGAGCGCCCCGTTGGCGCCCGCCCCAACCGCGATCTGGTTCTCTCCGACAGCATCGACGACGATCAGCGCGACGCCGGTCGGCTCTCCCTCCAGGCGCGCGACGCCGGCGACGTCGACCCCGTCGGCGCGGAGCAGGTCGAGCGTCTCGGCACCGGTCGGGTCGTCGCCGACCGCGCCGACCAGGACGACCTCCGCCCCGGCCCGTGCCGCCGCCACCGCCGCGTTCGCGCCCTTGCCGCCGCCGAAGCTCCGCGGCCCCTCGCCGACCACCGTCTCCCCGGCCCGCGGCAGCCGCTCGCTGCTGACCACCAGGTCGACGTTGATCGCGCCGACCACCGCCAGGCCCTGGGCCCGAGCGCTCACCGCGGCGCCGGCGGCCCCACCGACTCCCGTTCCATCAATGTGGTCGGGAAGGGCATCGGCGGAGTCGCCTCCTCCTCGTCGGCGATCAGAGCGAAGAGAAGGCGGGCAGCGGCGGCGCCGAGGTCGGTCGCCGGCTGCCGGATCGTGGTCAGCCGCGGCGTCACCAGCGAGGCCGTCGGGACGTCGTCGAAGCCGACGATCGTCAGGTCCGCGGGCACCTGGATCCCCTGCTCCCGGCAGTACTCCAGTGCGCCGAACGCCATCAGGTCGTTGGCGCAGATCAGCGCCGTGGGACGCTCGGCGGGCGCCACGTCAAGCGCCTTCGCCGCCAGCTCATAGCCGGAGCGCTGCCGATAGTCGCCGCCGAAGAACGGCACCTCGTCGGGGTTGTGGCCCGCCGCGGCAAGCGCCTCGCGGTACCCGGCCAGGCGCTGGTCGGCGCTCCAGAGCGGCGCCGGGCCGCCGATCAGCGCGATCCGCTGGTGCCCCGCGCCGATCACGTGCTGGGCGATCTCGCGCGCGCCGCGCCGGTTGTCGGCAACCACCGCGGGCAGTTTGAAGCCGGGCATCTGCTCGTCGACCAGGACCACCGCCCCGGAGCGGGTCAGCTCCAGGATCAGCGACGGCAGCGTGCCGGTCGCGGAGAGGTAGACGACGCCGTCGAGGCGCTGGCTGCGCAGCAGCTGGGCGTAGAAGTCGTCGCTTTTGCCGGTCGCCTGGGGCACGCAGAGGACGACCAAGACGCCCCGCTCCGACGCTTCCCGCTCGACCCCCTCGGCGACCAGCGCGAAGTACTGGTTGGCGAGGTCGGGGACGATCAGGCCGATCGTCGAGGCGGAGCGCCGCTTGAGGCTGCGCGCCGACTCGTTCGGGGTGTAGTTGAGGATCCGGATCGCGTCGAGCACGCGGGCGCGCCGGTCGCTGGCGACCGGGCCGGAGTCGTTGAGGACGTAACTGACCGTGCTCAGCGACACGCCCGCGTGGGCGGCAACGTCTTTCATCGTTGGTCGGCGCTGCTTCGCCATCTACTGCCCCCTACACGTCCGCGGTGACTCTCCCGCCGGCCCAGAGGATGATCGACGACCAGAGCTCGGCGTATTCAGGCCACTCTACGAACTCCGGAGGCGCCCAGTGCGGCGCGCAATCGGAGGCGAACGCGGCGGTCCGGCCGCGACCGAACTCGGAGACGACGAGCAGGGGATCCTCGCCGACGGTGGCGACGACGGTCGCGTCCTCCTTCGCCCGCAGGCGGTTGTACCCGAGCAGGCGCGGCCACTCGTCGGCGACGCGGCCGAGCGCCGGGTGGCCGGCCGCGGCGACCTCCGGGGCGACGCCCTGCGGCACCTCGACCCGGTCGTCGTGGTCGAGCATCTCCACCGGCAGCACCTCCGCCAGCGGGCTCTCGGCGTACCGCGCGCGGCCGTCGATCCCGGTGAAGGAGAGATAACCGCCGACCATCACCAGGCCGCCGCCCGACTCCACATAGGCGGCGATCTCGGCCAGCCGGTTGGTGGTGACTTCCGAGCGCAGGAACGTCTCGTCGCTGAGCAGGAACGAGTTGGCGCCGACGTCGGAGATGATCACCGCGTCGTACTCCGCCAGCGCCTCGCGATCGCGCGGGAAGCGCCCCGAGATCTCGTGCGCCCGCACGTAGTCGACCTCGATCCCGGCCCGCTTCAGCGATTCGATGAAGACGGTGCCGCCCTCCTCGTACTCGGTCGAGTGGAAGTGGTCGAACCCCTTCATGTGGACGGTGTGCTTGATCCACGACTCGCCCGCGACCAGGACCTTCGCCCCGTGGCTGCCGTTCGCGCCGGCCATCAGGCGTTCTCCAGCAGGCGGTCGCCGACATGGTCGGGCAGGACCCGCGCCTCGTTGGCGGGGACCTCGGCCAGCTCCCGCATGTCCCAGCCGATCATCTTCTCCGGCACCAGCTCGAAGTAGCGCCGGCCGGCGAACTCGCCGAATTCGAAGTAGGCGTCCGCGTAGGGATGGTTCTTGTAGAAGTACTTCTGCCGCACCAGCTCCTGCAGCTGGTCGAACAGGGCGTCGTCGTCGGTCACCTCCATCGTGCCGTGGATGCGTACCCCGTGGACGGTGGCGTACTCGTCGCCGCCGTCGACCAAGGCGGCGAGCGGCCGGCCGGCCTCGAAGTTGGCGCCGTGTTTGGAGGCGGCGTCCACCGGGATGAAGATCCGCCGTTCGTGGACCACCAGCCAGAGCGGCGAGAGGTAGATCGAGCCGTCCTCGTTGGCGGTGGCGAAGCGGATCGTCTTCGCCCGCTCCAGGAACTCCCAGCGCTTGGCGCCGCGCAACGGCGCGAAGGTGCTGGCGGTCACCGGCTTGACGTCGGCCATGTCACTCTCCCCTCAGTGCGGTGAGCTTGTCGGAATATTCCTTCGCGTCGGCGAGGCCGACCCGCGGCGACGGGCCGCTGGTCCAGAAGAACTTGGATTTGACCCCGGTCGCTTCGAGCGTGTACTTGTAGCCCGCCGGCAGGAAGATGTGCTCGCCCTGCTTCGCTTCGAGCACGATCTGGCGGCCGGCGGCGTCCTCCACCCGCAGCTTGATCCGCCCTTCGAGACAGAAGTGCGACTCGTCGAAGTTGCTCTGGTTCCAGTGGTAATCGCCGTGATCGGGCTCCATGTAGCAGTAGCCGTGCCGGAAGTAACGGGCGTCGTCGCGCTCGCGCGAGACGAAGATCGCGGTGTCGATCCCCGTGTTGAATTCGAGCCGCGGCAGGGCGTCGATCTCCGTCTCGTCGATCACTTTCGGGTACCTCATGGCGTTCTTGGCTTTGGGATCGTGGTCGGGCAACGTGTCCTCGCTCTGGTCGATTGCCGCCAAGCGGCTGGTCGAAACGGTTCTGTAAATGTGGGCTAGGATCGCCTCAATTAGAGTTCTACAGGGAGCATATTCGTTTTCACCGTACAGCGATTGGAGAACTTGGTCAATGCGCAAGTCACGGGTACGAACCGATGAGCGGTGTTGACGCGGGAACGATCCCGGTGGTCGTCGACTGCGACCCTGGCATCGACGACGCGCTGGCCCTCGCCCTGCTCGCCGTCAGCCCCGAGTTCGACCTCCGCGCCGTCACCACGGTCTGCGGCAACGTCCCGGTCGAGCTCGCGACCGAGAACGCGCGCCGCGCCCTGCACGCCTTCGGCCGCGGCGAGGTCCCGGTCTGCCCCGGCGCCGCCCGCCCGCTCGTCCGCGCCAACCCGCCCTACGCCCAGATCCACGGCGTCAACGGCCTCGGCGGGGTCGAGCTGCCGGCGGTGGCGGCGGCGCGTCCGGCGGAGCCCGCGATCGCGGCCTTCGAGCGCGTGCTCGAGCCGGCCGCGCCGGGCGAGATCACGGTGATCGCGCTGGCGCCGCTCACCAACCTGGCGCTGCTGCTGGCGATGCGGCCGGACCTCGCCGACCGGATCGGCCTGCTCGCCACGATGAGCGCGACGATCGACGTCGGCAACGTCACCCCGGTGGCCGAGTTCAACGTCTGGGCCGACCCCGAGGCCGCCTACCGGGTGCTGAGCGAGGGTGACCTGCCGACCCGCCTCTTCCCCCTCGCGGCGACCCGCAGGGCGGCGCTCGACGAGTCCCAGCGGCTGGAATTGGCGAGCTGGTCGCCGGCCGGCGCCTCGCTGGCGGAGATGATCCTCGGCTACGACGACCAGGTGACCGGGACGGGCTGGCCGCTTCACGACGCGCTGGTCGTCACCGGCCTGCTCGAGCCGGAGAGCGTCCGGCTGCGGACCGCGGCGGCGGTCGAGGTCGACACCACGACCGGCCCGAACCGCGGCGCCACGACCGTCACCTGGGCGGGCGAGCCGCCGCGGCCGCTCGAGGTCGCCGTCGACGCCGACCCCGAGCGCTTCCGCCGCCTGCTCCGCGAGCGGATCTCCCGCCTCGCCCGCCCGCAACCGGCGTAGCGCGCGACTCCACGCCCGGCCGCGCGACCCACCGGCCCGTCGATCCCCCGCGTCCAGCTGTTCTTTTTGGTCCTGTGGGGACCAAAAAGAACAGCGGAAGCGACGCGAGGACCGCCGGCCTTCAGGCGCTGCGGATCAGCTTCTTGTTGACGAACTCGTCGGCGCCGAAGCGGCCGAGCTCGCGGCCGAAACCGGAGCGCTTGAAGCCGCCGAAGGGCAGCTCCGGGCCGTCGGCGACCGCGCCGTTGATGAAGACCATCCCGGCTTCGATCTGGTCGGCAACGCGTTCGGCCTGCTCCTTGTCGTCGGTCATCAGGTAGGAGCCGAGGCCGAACTGGGTGTCGTTGGCAAGTGCCACCGCCTCCTCCTCGGAGCCGACCTTGTAGACCTGGGCGACCGGGCCGAAGAACTCTTCCTGGGAGGCCTCGTCCCCGGGCTTGATCCCGGTGAGGATCGTCGGTTCGAAGAAGTTGCCGTCGCGCTTGCCGCCGACCACGACCTCGGCCCCGTTCTCGATCGCCCGCTTGACCTGGTCCTCGAGCCGGTCCGCCGCGGTCTTCGAGGAGAGCGGGCCCACCGCGGTGCTTTCCTCGGTCGGGTCGCCCGGCTTCGCCGCCTCCATCTGCTCGGTCAGCTTGGCGAGGAAATCGTCGTAGTACTCGTCGGTGACGATGATGCGCTTGGCGGCGTTGCACGCCTGGCCGGTGTTCCCGAGCCGCGCCGAGGCAGCCGTCTGGGCGACCGTGTCGAGGTCGTCGGTGGCGAGCACGATGAAGGGATCCGAGCCGCCCAGCTCGAGCACGACCTTCTTCAGGTTGCGGCCGGCGATCTCGGCGACCGCGGCGCCGGCGCGCTCGGAGCCGGTGACGGACACGCCGTGCACGCGGGGGTCGGCGATCACCCACTCGATCTGGTCGTTGGTCGCGTAGATGTTCTGGTAGGCGCCCTCGGGGAAGCCCGCCTCGTCGAAGATGCCCTGCATGGCCTCGGCCGATTCCGGGCACTGCGGCGCGTGCTTGAGCAGGATCGGGTTGCCGATCACCAAGTTCGGTCCGGCAAACCGGGCCACCTGGTAGTAGGGGTAGTTCCAGGGCATGATCCCGAGCAGCGCCCCGTAGGCGCTCCGCCGCACCGTCGCGGTCCCGGTGCCGCCGAGCAGCTTGATCGGTTCATCGGCCATCAACTCCTCCGCGTTGTCGGCGTAGAAGTGGTAGATCGCGCCGCAGAACTGGACCTCGCCGACCGCCTGGGCCTTCGGCTTGCCCATCTCGCGGACGATGATGTCGGCGAGCTCGACGGCGCGCTCCTTGTGCAGGTCGCCCACCTTGCGGACCAGGGCGGCGCGCTCGGCGACGGTCGAGGTCCCCGACCACGACTTGTAGGCGGCGTCGGCGCGACCGATCGCGGCGCGGAGCTCCTCGTCGGTGATCGTCGGGTACTCCTTGACCTGCTCTCCGGTGGCGGGATTGACTACGGCGTAATCGCTCATCTTGGTTCCTCGCGGCTGAAGTTTGATTCCGCCTAGAAAGCTTTCTAGGCCCCACCAGCAACGTATCAGGTGGGTCAGGACTGGAAAGAGCGCCCCGGCGGAGGAGCCGGGGCGCTCTTCCGGACTGCCTTCCGGCCGGTCCGGCGCCGAACTAGCCGGCGGCGGGTGCCGGCGGCGAGGACCCGGCTGCGGGGGGAGCTTCCGGGGCCGTCGCCGAGGCGGCTTCGGCCGCCGCCATCGCGGCGGGCGCGAACGCCGGCAGGTCTTCGAACTCGTGGGCCGGGCCGGAGCCCCAGTCGGCTTCGTCGAGGCCCTCGATCTCCTTGGCGCGGTCGACGCGGAGGCCGATCGTCTTCTCCAGCGCCAGGACCAGCACCAGGCCGGTGACGGCGGAGATGCCGAGCGTCACCACCACCCCGAGCAGCTGGTGCCCGAAGGTGATCGACGCGTGCTGGAAGGCGTAGTCGCCGTTTTCGAGTTCGAAGTAGCCACCGGTCGCCTTCCCGGCACCCACGATCCCGGCCGCCAGCGCCGCGTAGACGCCGCCGAACAGGGCCAGCGGGACGATCTTTTTGTCGTCGATCCGCCACTTCTGCATCAACAGGTAGCCGCCGTAGACGACCAGGGGCGCGATCATCGAGACGACCAGGATCCCGAGCGGCCGGCCGATGTCGAAGGAGGCCGAGCAGCCGATGTAGCCGGCGACCGGCCCGAGCAGCGCCATGATCGGGTTCTTGGTCAGGTAGCTGATCGCGAAGCCGGTGATGGCACCACCGAGGAACGACATGAAGACGTTCTCGAGCACCAGGCCGAAGCCGGAGGTGGTCATCGAGATGCCGAAGTAGCCGGCGCCGGGGACGACGTAGCCGCAGCCGAGGGCCAGGAACGGCACGCAGAAGAGCACCAGCCCCACGCCCAGGGCGGTGAGCCCGAGGTTGTGCGGTTTATGCGCCAGCAGGCCGGTCCCCGGTTCGGACGGATCGATCTTCTCGGCGAAGAAGGCGCCGATGCGCGGGCCCGCCCGCCAGGCGATGATCAGGGCCCAGGTACCGGTGAAGATGTAGAGGGAGAAGGTGCCCAGGTAGTCGTGCACGCCGATCTTGTCGAGCGGCCCGACCGAGCCCCAGGTCAGGTAGAGGAGGATCGGCATGACGATCGTCCCGGCGACCGCGGCGATGATGTTCATCGGCAGGTGCTTGACCCGCTCCAGGCCCGCCGAGTGCAGCAGCGCGCCGCCCGCCATCGCGTAGGCGACGAAGAAGACGAGGAAGATCTGGAAGACGTCGTTCTCCGGCGCGATTTCGGGGTTGAGCGTCTGCGGCAGCGAGACGACGTTGATGCCGCCGGCCCACCACTGGGATATCGCTTCGCCCCAGGGCTTTGGTATCCCGAACGCTTCGTAGAAGCTGACCTGCCAGATCGCGTAGCCGATCAGGAACATGCCGAGGCCGGCGACGAAGGCGGCGGCGAGCTTGCCGATCCAGACGTCGAGGAGATTCTTCCGCTGGACCAGGCCGGCATCGATCAATCCGACCGCGATGACGAGCAGGAACAGCGTGATCGTCGCGATCGTGTAGAAGATGTCGGCCTGGAAGATATTGGTCGATACCTGTTCTTTGAAAAAGTCCGCTGCGCCGAAGACGAGCGGAATGTGGACATCCATGGCTACTCCTCCGAGTAGTGATTGGGCTGGACCGGTTGCCGCCGCCCGTCAGCTCCGCGAGCCTGGCTCCCACAGGGGGCCGGGTTCACGATCGTCGCGCTCCATTTCCCGTCCCGGTGCGTCCCGCACCGAGTGGAGTCTGCTGATCGTCCGGTGACACTAGAAATGATTATGTTTCAGATCGTGCGACCGTTGTCAAGTGGCATTGGCAAACGAAATTTGGCTCATATATCCCTTTCATATGCCGAATCGCCGATTTTTTCCCATCACCATGCGCCCGGGTGGAATAGGCTCTGGAGATGATCGGGTCGAACCGTTTCTGCCATTTTGGGGGGTGGAACGGCCGCGACGCCCCTTCGCGGTGGCGTGCCCGGCCCGCGGCGGAGCCTGACCGCGAGGCCTGGGAAGAGCTCTTCGTCGGCTACTGCGACTTCTACGAACGTCCCTCCACCCCGGAGCAGCGCCGTCAGGTCTGGTCCTGGATCGAGGCGGGGACGATGCACTGCCTGCTCGCCGTACCGGCCGCGACGCCCGATGGCCGCGCCGTCGGCCTCGCCCACGTCCGCCCCTGCCCCAGCCCGCTCCGCGGCACCCTGACCGGCTTCCTCGACGACCTCTTCGTCAAGCCCTCCGCCCGCGGCACCGGCGCCTTCGAGACCCTCCTCGGCGCGATCCGCGACCTCGCCGCCGCCGAAGACTGGGCCAACGTCCGCTGGATCACCGCCGCCGACAACGCTCGCGCCCAGGCGGCCTACGACCGCGTTTCGACCCGGACCGAGTGGGTCACCTACCAGCTGGATCCTTGAGGGAGCCGGCGGCAGACCGACAGCCGCCGGGCCGGGGAGGTCCCGAGGGTCGAGTTCGCACTTTGCCGCGCATACCGCGGATAACTGCGAACTCAACGGGTTGAGAGGACGGGATCCGGGACGAAGGCGCACGGGAGGCGCACGGAAGCGTCATGACTTACGCCTTCCGTGCGCCTCCCGTGGCACCTGGCGGGTCCCACCACGGTGAGTTCGCAGAAACCCGCGGATAGCGCGGAGAAGTGCGAACTCACCCGGGAGTGCCGTCACGGAAGCGTGTCGTCCCTCCCCCGCAGACTCCCCGGGCTGCCGCGGATGCCCTGCCGACCACAGCCGGCCCGGGTCGGGAGGGCATCCGCGGCGCTCGCAGGGCATCCGTCCCTTCCCCCTCGGGGACCCGGCGGCGTGGAATCGACCTAAACCCGCCCGCCGTCGAGGATCGCCCGCAGCTCATCGACCCGTGGCGGCGACGCCTGACCTCGGATCCCGACCACGTGCGCGGCGGCGGCGTTGGCCCAGCGGCAGGCCTCGGTCGGATCGAGCCCGCGCGCCAAGGCGGCGACGAAAGCGCCCACGTGGGTGTCCCCCGCGCCGGTCGTGTCCACCGCCTCGGCCGGAAAGGCCGGCACCGCAACCGCCTCCGTCCCCCGCTCGAGCAGCACGCACCCCTCGCCGCCGGCCCGCACCACCACCCCATGTTGACGGGCCGAAAACCTGCCTATCTGTCCGGTTTTCGGCCCATCAACATCGTGGTTTGGGAGTCGGGACAGTGCGGCCTCGGCGGCGGCGCTTGGGCTCGCCTCGCCGGTCAGGGCCGTCGCCTCGGCGGCGTTCAGGCTCAGCCAGCGGGTCGCGCCGAGGACCGTGCCCAGGCGCCCGGGCTCGATCGTCGCGACCAGCGGGCCGGGGTCGAAGATCAGGTTCGCGGGCCGGTTGGCTGCCACCCAGTCCACCAGCAGCTGCCCGTGCGGGTAGAGGAGCTCGTAGCCGGAGACGTAGACGACGTCGCCGGGCTCCGGTCGGATCGCGGCGAAGTCCTCGGGGCGCAGGCGGGACTCGACGCCTTCGACCGTGACCATCGTCCGCTCGCCGCCCGCGTCGACGAGGACGAGGCAGAGGCCGGAGCCGCCCGGCCGCGACTCGGGGAGCAGCAGCTCCACACCCTCGTCGCGCAGGGCGGCGCGCGCCGCGGCGGCGATCGCGTCGTCCCCGAGCACGCCCGCCAGCGCGGTCGGCATGCCCAGCCGCGCGGCCGCCGCGAGCACCGCGAAGCCGCCGCCCACCGTCTGCGTGAAGTGCCGCGCGAGCGCGTCCTCGCCGCGCACCGGCACCGCGTCGACGCCGACGACGAGGTCGGCGAGCAGACCGCCGAAGGAGACCAGCCGACCGCGCGGGGCACCGTCCTCGGGGTCGGCTCGCGGCTCGCTCACGCGCCGCAGTCTGCCCCAAGGCGCCGACGCGGTCGGCCGCGCCGGTCAGGCCGCCGGCGCCCGCAACTGCGCCAGCGACCAGTCGAGCGCGTAGTCGGCGACCTCCTCCCAGCCCTCCTGCCCGACCGTGAAGTGCGAGCGGCCGGGGAACTCTTTGTAGTCGGTGACGGCCGGTGCCTTGCCCTCTTTCTTCGCCATCTGCTTGTCGACCGAGGCCGGGATGACGTGGTCGGAGCCGCCCGCGATCAAGAGCAGCGGCGCCCGGTCGGGGTTCTTGAAGTCGACCTTCAGCGGCGAGTGCGGATTGAGGTTGGCGAGGGCGCCCTGCCAGAGGACCCGCCCCGCCCCCGGCACCGCGTAGCGCTCGTAGATCGGCAGGGACTCCTCCGCACTCATCGTGTTGGTGAAGGCGTAGTGGAACTGCTCGGCGGTGATCGGCACGGCGCGATGGCCGTTGGCCGGGCTCTTCAGGATCGGGAACGCCGATTTGAGGGTCGAGTAGGGCAGCTTGGTGACGCCGCGCACCGCGGCCGCGTCGATCGCCACCCCCGCGTCGCCCAGCCCGCGGTCGAGCAGCACCTCGGTGATCGCCCCGCCGAAGGAGTGCCCCATGATGATCGTCGGCCCCTCGATCCGGCTGACCGCCGCGTCCATGTGGTCGATGATCTCCTCGAGCCCGAGGTCTTCGATCTTGCTCGTGTCGGCGCGGATCGACGCCGGGTCGCCCTCGAAGCCGGGCCAGGCCGGCGCCTCGACCGCGTACCCGCGCCCTTCGAACCGCTCCATCCAGTGCTCCCAGCTCAGCGGCGTCATCCACAGCCCGTGGATCAGGACGATCGTCGGTCTGGACTGCTCGTCGGCCATGCTCGCTCCCCTTCACTCGCTCCCGATTGGTCTGGTGTGAGCAGCTTCGACGATTGGAGCGGAATCCTCAACTGATTCCTCAGCCGAGCGCGGGGGCCGATCGCGTGGGCCGGTCTAGAGCTCGTCCAGCAGCCCGGTGATCCGGCGCAGCACGTCGGCGGCGGCCTCGAGGTCGCGCTCGGGCACGTCGGCGAGGGCGGCGTCCCAGCGCTTCAGCCAGAGGCGGCGGCGCTTCTTCAGCACCGCCCGGCCCTCGTCGGTGAGGAGGACGAGGACGCGGCGGCGGTCGGTGTCGCTGCGGACGCGGGTGACGATGCCGTCGCGCTCGAGCTCGTCGAGCATCGCGGTGACGCTGGCGGGGCTGAGGCGGGCGGACTCGGCGATCTCCCCCGCCGTCGCCGCCTCGTTCTGGTCGAGGGCGAAGAGGGCGCGGACCTGGGCGATGGTCAGGCCGTCATCGGTCTTGCGGTGCTGGTCGCGGCCGCGGAGGCGGCGCTCGGCGCCCATCAGGCAGCCGAACTCCTCGCGGACCGCGGCGAGCGCCTCGGTGCGCCGGTCGGGCGCCGTGACGCTCACGCCGACTCCAGCGCGAGCTCGCGGGTTTCCGCCTCGGCGAGGGGCGGCGTCGGCGCGGCCTCGACCGCGCGGCGGCGGGCGCGACGCTCGATCCGCGCCAGCATCACCGTCGGCAGCAGCGCCGCGGCGGTGATCCCCATCACCCAGAGGAACGTGGTGCCGAAGGCGTCGGCCATCGCCGGCTGCGAGGCGCCCGCCGATTCGAGGTGGGACTGCAGGATCACGGTGAGGATCGCCGTGCCGATCGAGCCGCCGACCCGCTGCAGGGTGGTCAGCTGCGGCGTCGCGTGCGTCACCTGGTTCGGCGTGAGGACGCTGTAGGCGGCGGTCATCGCGGGCATGATCGACATCCCGATGCCGAAGCCGCGGATTACCATCGCCGCGCCGATCAGCACGTAGGAGGTGTTGGCGCCGAGCATCACGAACGGAACCGTCGCCACCAGCGTGATCAGCGTGCCGAGCCCGGCGGTGATGCCACCGCCCCACCGTTCGGTCGCCTTGCCGGAGAGGGCCATCGCGACGGCCGCGCCGAGCCCTTGCGGGATCAGCAGCAGGCCGGTGGCGACCGCGTCCTCGCCGCGCACGACCTGGAAGTAGAGCGGCATCAGCACCATCGCGCCGAAGAGCGCGGCGCCGAGGCAGAAGGTCGTGATCGACGCCGCGGTGAAGGCGCGGTCCTTGTAGAGGCGGACGTTCAGCAGCGGGTTCGGCACCTTCAGCGCGCGGAGGACGAAGGCGGCGACGCCGGCGAGGCCGATCCCCAGCGGGATCAGGACGGAGCCCGCGAACAGGGTGCCGGCCGAACCGGTCTGGGCGAGGCCGTAGGTGACGCCGACGAGGCCGACCGAGAGGATGCCGAGGCCGAGGAAGTCGAGCGGCTCGGCTCCTTCCGGCTCGTCCTTCGGCAGCAGCTTCAGGGCGGCGATCAGGGTGATGATCCCGACCGGCAGGTTGACGAGGAAGATCGACTGCCAGGAGACGTGCTCGAGCAGGAGGCCGCCGATGGTCGGGCCGAAGATCGGGGCGAGGACGATCGGGACGCCGATCGCGCTCATCACCTTGGGGAGGTTCTTGGGGCCGGAGGCGCGGACGAGGATCATCTGCCCGGTCGGCACCAGCATGCCGCCGCCGATGCCCTGGATGACGCGGAACGCGACCAGCGACTCGGTCGACTGGGCGAGCCCGCAGAGCACCGAGCCGGCGGTGAAGAGCACCAGCGAGAGCATGTAGACGCTGCGGTTGGAGAAGCGCCGCGAGGCCCAGCCGCTGACCGGGATGACGGCGGCGAGCGCGAGCAGATAGCCGGTGACGACCCACTGGATCTGGTCGACCGAGGAGTTCAGGTCCTTGCCCAGGGTGTCGAGGGCGACGTTGACGATCGTCGTGTCGAGGACCGACATGATCGTGCCGAGGACGATCACGGTCGCGATCCGCCACACGTGCGCTTCGATCTTGCCGCCGGCGTTCTGCACCGCTTCGCTCACCTACGCATCACTTCCTTCGATTCCCAAAGTTTCGGTGCCTAAAAGTTTAGCGCCGAACATTAGGGGCCGAAAGGCTCTGTGACGAGGTTCACAGGAGCGGCTCGCGCGACCGCGCCATACCGAAAAAGCCTCTTGCCTCGACGGCGCGCGCGGGAATACGCTCGCGTCCATGGCGACGACCGCGGAACCACCCGCGCCCGGAGAGGCGGCGGCAGCTCCCCCTCCCGGCGCGATCTCGATCCCCGACTTCGAAATCGTCCCGCGGCTCGGGCTGATCCCGGTGGCGATCGTCTTCGCCGGGCTGGTCGTCGCGATCGCCGTCAACGAACTCTGGCCGCTGCAGTTCTTCCACGTCGCCTTCGGCGCGGCCTGGACGATCATCGACCTCTTCCTCGGCTTCGTGCTCGGGCCGATCCTCGGGCGGCTGTCGGTCCCGGCGCGGATCGAAATGACCACCCGGCTGATGCCGAAGATGGTCCTGATCATGCCCACCGTGGTCACCGCGACCCTGGCGGGCGGCTGGCAGCTCGGCCACCTGCTCGGCACCGTCGACAGCAGCTACTACCACCACGGCTGGATCGTCGCCAGCTACATCGTGGTCGGCTGCATGGCGGTGATCGCCCTCGGCCTGCTCGAGCCGGCCAACATCGCGGTCCTCTTCGAGCTGAAGAAGAAGCAGCCGAACCCGGCGATCATCGAGCGACTGATGAAACGCTTCATCTACACGGCGGGCATCCTCGGCGCCCTGCAGATCGCGACGCTGGTGATCATGACCAAGATCGCGAGCGGCTGATGGCGGAACGCGACATGCCGCCGGTCACCCAGGTCGGGATGACCTCGCTCGCCCTGATCGTCGCGGGCGGCATCTACCTCGCCGCCCACCTGCCCCAATCGGTCCCCCTCACCCCGGCGATCGTCCTCCTCGCCCTCTCCGCCCTCCTTCTGGCGGCCAACCTCTTCTCCCTCACCCGCGTCCACGATTTCGCCTGGTGGCGCTTCCGCCAGGTCGGCCTCTGGGCCCTCCTCGCCTACGCGATCACCGCCGGCCTGATCGAGTACGCCTTCCTCCGCAACGGCCTCTCCGGCGGCCCCCTCATCGTCCTCACCCTCTCCCTCGTCATCTACGCCCTCCACGTGCCGATGCTGATCGCCTTCACCGTCGCGCGCTACGCGGAACCGCAGTCCCGATCAGCCGGATGACGAGGCGACGACGAGCGCCACGTCGTCATGCTCGACCGCGCCGATCTTGCGAGCCCGCGCGGTCACGAACGACGGCTCCCGGTCCACGGGTGCAATGTCGATCGCGAACTCGATCCCGAGCCGCTTGACCACGTTGATGATCGTGTCGATCGACGGGTTGTGTTCCCCCGACTCGAGCTTGGCGACGCGCGGCTGCGAGACCCCCAGAGCTTCCGCCAGCTGGCGTTGCGTCAGATCCTTCTCGGCTCGGTAACGCAGCAAGGCGATTGAGAACGCGCGCGCCGGCGCGAGCCGCTGCCACTCTTCGCGGAAGATCGGGTCCGCCAGCTGCTCTTCCGCAAGCCGCTGCTCAAATGGGATGAGTTTTCTTGGCATCGACGTTTTTCCTCCTCCTGGCTAAGATAACAAAAATACTATTTTTGCCGGAGGACCTCGATCAAGCGCGATCGAGCGTCCTTGATCGCACGATCGAAGTGCTTCTTGTCGGACGCGACCGCCAGGATCACGAAGGCGTCGCCGATCCGGGCGTAGATAGGACGCACGGCGACGGCCCCTCTCTTCGGCCGCAGCTCGAAGAGGTCGGCCTCTCCCTTCAGGGACTTCATGCTCGGGCTGGACAGCGCGGGCCCCAGGAACCTCAGCTTCTCGATCGCCTGGTAGACCGCGATGCGATCCCCCTTTGATTTGACCGCCTCGAAGTCACGCGCGCGACCGTAGCCTCAGGTCGCCTGCGATCGGCTCCGATCTACGAAGTTGGTCCTAACGCGGCGCCGAGATGACGCGATGAGGGCATGTTTGGTGACGAAAGCTGATCAAGGCGAGTCGGGGGCCAGGGAGCCGCCCGTGGCGAGGCGCATCAGGTCGGAGTCGAAGTCGACGTCGGCGCTGGTGCGCTCGGCGCGGGTGGCGTTGCCGGCGAAGTCGTGTTGGTGGGATGACCAGTTGCGGTCGGCGATCTCGCGGCCGACGCCGGTGCGGAGGAGGACCGAGAGCTCGGTGGCGGCGCGGTTGACCCTCTCTCCCAGGTCGGTCGCGGCCCAGTCCTCGGGGGTGGCGAAGACGGAGGTCGGCAGGGAGAGGGCCCGCAGGTAGGCGAAAAGCGGGCGCATCTGCTCGTCGACGACCAGGGCGTGGCGGGCAGAGCCGGCGGTGGCGGCGAGGAGGATCGGCTTGGCGACCAGGAGGTCGTTGTCGAGCAGGTCGACGAAGGACTTGAAGAGGCCGCTGATGCCCGCCTTGTAGACCGGGGTCGCGGCGATCACGCCATCGGCGGTGGCGAGGCGCTCGAGCGCGGCCTGGAGGTCGGCCGAGCTGACGCCGGAGACCGTCGCCCGGGCGATGTCGACCGCGAGCGGGCCGAGCTCGATCACGTTGACGGTGGCCGGCGCGTCGGACTCGCGCAGCAGGTCGAGCGTCTTCTGCGCGACGCGGTCGCCGAGCAGGCGGGTCGAGGACGGGTTGCCGGTCCCGGCGCTCAGCAGCACGAGGCGCAGCGGCTCGCGCTCACCGCGGTCGGCGACCCCGTCGCGCTCCGCAGTCCGCTCACGCTCACTCATCGTCGCCTCCAATCAGCTTCTGGCAGAGGTCGCGGAGCGCGGTCAGCTCGTCACGGTCGAGGCCGCGGACCATCAGCTTGGCGACGTGGCGGCCGTGGGCGGCGCCGACCTGGCGCTGCGTCCGCACCCCCTCCGCGGTCATCCGCACGCGGCTGGCGCGGGCGTCGCTCGGGTCCTCGACCCGCTCGATCAACCCCTTGCCCTCGAGCCGCCCGATCAACCGGGACATCCCCGGCTGGCTGAGCAGGACGTCCTCGCAGAGCTCGGTGATCCGCAGCGGACCGGGCGCGGTCGAGAGCGCGTAGAGCACGCCATACTCGGTCGGCGCCAACGAGCCCCAGACCTCCTCGGAGTGCTCGAACTCGCCGTAGATCGTCCGCTGGGCGCGGAAGAGCGCCTCCCAGGCTTCGTTGGCGAGCTTGGTGCGGCCCGCCATCAGACCAGCTCCGGGTACTCAGCCGCGACCTCGGACTCGACGTCCTGGTAGGGCGAGGCGCCGGTGAGGTTGTCGCCGCGGTTGGCGTTCGGGGTCGGTTGGCGCGGCTCCTCGTCGCCGTACTTGGCCTTGACCAGGCTCGCGTGGGTCGGCGCGTCCGGGACCTCGGGCGCGCGCCGCGACTCCATCTCCCGCCGCAGCACCGGCACCACCTCGGTCCCCAGCAGCTCGACCTGCTCGAGCGCCATCTCCAGCGGCAGGCCCACCGCGTCGACGACCCACAGCTGGCGCTGGTAATCGCCGAAGCCTTCCTGGAAGGTGAGCGTCTTCTCGATCACCTGCTGCGGGCTGCCGACGCTGAGCGGCGTGCCGTGCATGAAGTCCTCGAGCGAGGAGCCGGCGAACATCGGCCAGCTGCCGAAGTAGGGCCGGAAGGTGTTGACCGCCTCCTGTGAGGTCTTGGCGATGAAGGCGTGGCCGCCGAGCCCGACGATCGCCTGCGCGGCCGTCCCGTGCCCGTAGTGCTCGAAGCGTTCGCGGTACAGGTTGACGAGCGGCTTGAAGTGGAAGTTCGGCGCCAGAATGTTGTTGGCGAAGTAGCCGTTGCCGTAGTAGGCGGCCTGCTCGGCGATCTCCGGGGTGCGGATCGCGCCGTGCCAGACGAACGGCGGCACGTCGTCGAGCGGCCGCGGGACCGCGGTGAAGCCCTGCAGCGGCGTGCGGTAGTGACCCTCCCAGTCGACGACGTCCTCGCGCCAGAGGCGGTGCAGCAGGTTGTAGTTCTCCAGCGCCAGCGGCAGCCCCTGGCGGATGTCCTTGCCGAACCACGGGTAGACCGGGCCGGTGTTGCCGCGCCCGAGCATCAGGTCGACCCGGCCGCCGGAGAGGTGCTGCAGCATCGCGTAGTCCTCGGCGATCTTCACCGGGTCGTTGGTGGTGATCAG
>CALCIA010000121.1 GCA_937907435.1 uncultured Actinomycetes bacterium | reverse complement strand
AGGCCAGCACCGTGCCCTCCTCCATCGAGTCGGAGAGGCGGGGCATGGTCACGTCTTGCACCGTGGTCGTCGCCACCTTCAGGCCCCCGTCGCGATCTCGGCGGCGAGGCCGAGGCGGCTCGATACCTCGCCGACGATGCGGCCCTCGTTGGGCAGGAAGGCGTCCTCGAGGGTGGGGCTGTAGGGGATCGGCGTCTCCGGGCAGGCGATGAGCCAGGCGTCGTCGAGATCGTGGAGGCCCTCGGCGGCGACGATGCCGAGCAGGTTCGCCGCCCAGCCGCCGATCAGGGGCCCCTCCTCGACCATCACCACGCGGTTGGTCTTGGCGACCGAGCGCAGCACCGTCTCGGTGTCGAGCGGGCGCAGGCTGCGCAGGTCGACGACCTCGGCGCTCACGCCCTTCTCCGCCAGCTCGTCCGCCGCGCGCAGGCAGTCGCGCACGCCCTTGGAGATCGACACCAGCGTCACGTCGGTGCCCTCGCGGACCACCGCGGCCTCGCCGAGCGGCAGGGTGTCGACCGGCGAGACCGGGTCCTTGACCGAGTAAAGGCGCTTGTGCTCGAGGAAGGCGACCGGGTTGTCGTCGCGGATCGCGGCGCGCAGCAGCGCATAAGCGTCGCCCGCCGTCGCCGGCGCGACCACCTTCAGCCCCGGCACGCCCTGCAGCCACGGCACCGGCGACTGCGAGTGCATGGCGCCGAAGTTGCCGCCCGCGCCCATCGCCGAGCGCACCACCAGGGGACAGCTGCCCTGTTCGTTCGACACGTACCAGTACTTCGCCGCCTGGTTCACGAGACTGTCCATCGAGAGCAGGAGGAAGTCGGCGAACATGATCTCGAAGATCGGCCGCAGCCCGTTGACGGCGGCGCCGAAGGCACCCGCCGACATCGCCAGCTCGGAGATCGGCGTGTCGATGACGCGCTCGCCGAAGCGCTCGTGGAGCCCCGGCGTCACCGCGAACACGCCGCCCGCGATCGCCACGTCCTCGCCGAAGAAGACGACCGAGGGGTCGCGCTCCATCTCGTCGCCGATCGCTTCGCGGACCGCGACGCGGTACTCGATCGTCCCCTGGTCGTTCGCCTGCGCCATCACTTGAACTCCTTCCCGTCGGACCCGGGATCCGGGAACGGCGCCGCCAGCCCCCGTTCGACGATCTCCTCCAGCTGCTTGGCCACCTCGGCGTCAATTTCGTCGAGGCGCTCGGCCTCGATGCCGTAACGCTCCTCGAGCGCGCGGCGCCCGAGGATCAGCGGGTCGCGCTTCTTCCATTCGTCCATCTCGCCCGGCTTGCGGTACTTGCCCGGATCGGAGCGCGAGTGCCCGACGAAGCGGTAGGTCATCGTCTCCAGGAAGGCCGGGCCGGCACCGGAGCGCGCGTGCTCGATCGCCTCCCCCGCCGCCTCGCGCACCGCGAAGACGTCGTTGCCGTCGACCTGCCGATAATCGATGCCCATCGCCTGGGGCCGCGAGCCGATCGCCCCCGCGGTGACGTCCTCGATCGGCGTGAACTCCATGTAGAGGTTGTTCTCGCAGACGAAGACGACCGGCAGCTTCTCCACCTGCGCCCAGTTCAGCGACTCGTGGAAGTAGGCCTGGTTGGAGGTGCCGTCGCCGAAGAAGGCGACCGCGACGTTGCCGGTGCCGCGCAGCTTCTCCGCCAGCGCCGCCCCGGTCGCGGCGCCGATCGAGCCGCCGACGATGCCGAAGCAGCCGATCAGCCCGCTCGCCACGTCGACCACGTTCATCGACCCGGCCCGCCCGCCGCAGGCGCCGGTCACCCGCCCGAGCATCTCGTCCATCAGCTTCTGGGGATCGACCCCGAGCGCGATCGAGTGGCCGTGGCCGCGGTAGGTCCCGGCCACCTTGTCGCCCTCGCGCAGCATCGAGCAGACCCCCACCCCGCTCGCCTCCTGGCCGGAGTAGAGGTGCGTCGTGCCGTGGACGTTGCCCTTCTGGAACTGCTGCTGGACGGTGTCCTCGAAGGTGCGGATCAACCGCATCCGGCGGTAGAGGTCGCGCGCCTCCACCGCGTCGATCTCGGCCCCCGGAGCCGTCGCCTGAGTCTTCTCTGCCATCTGCTCCTCGCTCCTCTTGGTTGTCAGTTCTTCGTCTCGCGGCCCGGGCCGGCGGCGATCCGCCGCAGCGCGTCGGCCACCCGCACCAGGTCCTCGTCGCCGCCCTCGAGCCCCGCCGCCAGCGTCACCGCCGCCTCCGAGGCGCCGGCGCCGAGCAGCGGCAGCCCCGCCGCCGCGCCCTGCTCGAGGGCGAGGCGCAGGTCCTTGCGCATCAGGTCGAGCGCGAACGCCGGCGGCGTGCCGTCCGGGTCGAGGAAGGCCTCGCGCTTGTAGTCGACGAAAGGCGACGCGAGGGCGCCGGCGGCGATCACGTCGTAGGCGTCGGCGCGCTCGATCCCGGCCGCCTCGGCCATCGTCAGGGCCTCGGCGATCGCCACCGTCTGCGAGGCGAGCATCACGTTGACGGCAAGCTTCATCGCCGCCCCGGCGCCCGCGGGGCCGAGGTGGAACTGGGCTTTCGTCATCGCCCCCAGGACAGGACGGGCGCGCTCCAGCGCCGCCTCGGACCCGCCGACCATCGACGCCAGCGTCGCCGCCTCGGCGGCGACGGTCGAGCCGGAGACCGGCGCGTCCAGCATCTCCACCCCGGCGTCGGCGGCGCGGGCGGCGAAGCGCCGCGCCGCGGTCGGGCCGATCGTCGACATCTCGAGCCAGACCAGCCCCGCGGGGGCGTCGGCGAGCATGTCGGCTCCGAGGAGCGCCTCGACCGCGGGCGGGTCGGAGAGCATCGTGATCAGGACCTCGGCGTCGCGGACCACCTCGGCGGCGCTCGCGGCGAGGGCCGCACCGACGTCGCGCAGGGGGGCGCAGCGCGACGCGGTGCGGTTGTAGACGGTCAGCTCGTGGCCGGCGCTCGCGACGTTGCGCGCCATCGGCAGGCCCATCCGCCCGATGCCGACGAAGGCGACCTTCACGCGGCCACCTCGACCACCATCTTGCCCGGCGCGCGACCGTCGGCCAGCGGCGCGATCGCGTCCTCGACCAGGCGCGACATCGGCACCACCTCGCCGAGCACTTCGCTCGCCAGCCCGGTGCGGGCGAGCACCCCGAGCGCCGCCGGCAGGTTCGCGTCGCAGATATGGGCGACGGTGGCGATCAGGTCGACCTCGCGCAGCGCCGCGTCGAAGATGTCGACCGGCGGCGGCTCGGCCTGCAGGCCGACGATGACGACGCGGCCGCCCCGCTTGGTCGCGTGGATGGCGGTGCTCGGGTTCCGCGGCACCCCGGAGGCCTCGATCACGACGTCGGCGCCCTCGCCGCCGGTCGCCTCGAGGATCGCCGCGGCGACGTCGGTCGAGCGCGCGTCGATCGCCTCGTCGGCGCCGAGCGCGCTCGCCAGCGCCAGCTTGCCGGGATCGACGTCGACGGCGATCAGGCGCCGCGGCTCGCGGGTGCTCGCGGCGCCGACGAGGAAGCCGCCGATCCCGCCGATGCCGAGCACGGCGACGGTCTGGCCGCGGCCGACGCCGCCGCGGTCGAGCGCGTGGATCGCCACCGCCAGCGGCTGGGCCATCGCGGCGCCAACGTCGGGCACCTCGCCCGGGACCGGCGCGCAGATCGAGGCCGGCGAGAGCACCTGCTCGGCGAGGCCGCCGGGGGCGCTCAGCCCGAGCGTGTAGTAGGTCGCGCAGAGGTTGGTCCGCCCCGCCTCACACCAGGCGCACTCGCCGCAGGAGACGCCCGCGCCGGAGACGACGCGGTCGCCGACCGCGAGCCCCTCGACCCCGTCGCCGAGCGCCTCGACCCGGCCGACGAACTCGTGGCCGATGACCAGCGGGCCGACGTGGCCGCTGCCGGGGTGCGGCTCGTGCAGGGGGATCATGTGCGGGCCGTGGGCGTACTCGGAGGCGTCGGTGCCGCAGATCGCCGCCATACTCGGCGCGATCAGCACCTGCCCGGGACCGGGTTCGCCGGGCGCCGCCGCCGCTTCGATGCGGACGTCGCCCGCTCCGTGGTAGACGGCGGCGCGCATCGCCTGGGCTAGGCGCTCACCTGCACGCGGCCGTCGACGATGTCGGCGCCGCGCACGTACTGGCGACCGGCGACGAGCAGCTCCTCGGCCGGGAAGCGGGTGAGGATGCGGTTGCCGTCCTCGGTGACCAGCACCTCCTCCTCGATCCGCGCCGCCGAGACGCCGTCCGATGCCGGGCAGTAGGTCTCCAGCGCGAAGACCATGCCGGGGACGATCTCCTCGGGGTGGTCGAGGCTGTGCAGGCGGCTGATCATCGGCGACTCGTAGAGGCCGACGCCGAGGCCGTGGCCGAACTGCAGGCCGAAGCAGGCTTCCTCGCTGGGGAACCCGAGCTCCTGGGCGGTCGGCCAGACGGCGGCGATCTGGTCGGTGGTGACGCCGGGACGGACCAGCTCGATCGCGTCGTCGAGCCACTCGCGGCACTGCTTGTAGGCGTCGACCTGCGCCTGGTTGGCGCCGCCGACCGAGAACGTGCGGTAGTAGCACGTCCGGTAGCCCATGAACGAGTGGATGATGTCGAAGAAGGCCTGGTCGCCGGGCCGCAGCAGGCGGTCGGAGAAGACGTGCGGGTGCGGGATGCAGCGGTCGCCGGAGACGGCGTTGATCGCCTCGACCTGCTCGGAGCCGAGCTCGAAGAGCAGGCGCTGGGCGTCGGCGACGACCTTCGACTCGGTGACCCCCGGGCGCAGCAGTTCGTAGATCCGCTCGTAGGTCGCGTCGACCATCGCCGCCGCGTGGTCGAGCAGGGCGACCTCCTCGTCGGTCTTGATCGTGCGCGCGGCGAGCATCACCTGGGAGCCGTCGGTGGTGGCGAGGCCGGCCCGGTTCAGCGCCGCGAGGGCGACCATGTCGGTCATGTCGATGCCGACCGGCTCCTTGTCGAGCCCGCGCTCGGCCAGCTCGCCGAGGATGTTGGCGGCCAGTTTGTCGGGGACGCCGGTGTGGTCGGGCATCGCGCCGCGCATCGGGCTGACGCCGCCGCGGAAGTTCTCCGGGGGAAGCCACGGCGCGTACATCTGATGGTGGGTGGCGGCGGAGCCGAAGTCCCAGAGGACCGGCAGGCCGGTGCGGGGAAGCAGGGCGAAGCGGGCGTTCTTGTCACGGGCCCACTCGCCGATGTGGGTCGAGGTGACGTAACGGATGTTGTTCGGGTCGAACAGCAGGAGCGCGCCGAGGTCGGATTTGGCGAGCTCGGCCTGGGCGCGGGCGAGGCGATCACCCCGGAGCTTGCCGAAGTCGATCCGCTGCTCCCAGTCCACACCCATGGTGGCGCCCCGTGAAGCGATGTTGGTCATAGGCGTGTTCCTTTCTCCCTCGGCAACCCAGTGCGGTCCGCGATCTGAACGGATAGTAAACCAAATTGAACATCTCCGTCAAACACTGATCAAGCTAGGTGAACTTTTGCTCGCCAGACGGCGCCGGAGAGCCACCGCTGAGGCCCGAAAGCAGGGTCGGGCGCGAGTCCCCCTTGACAAGCAAACGGGCTGCTTCTACCCTGCGTTTAGTGTGTGCAAACAGCTATTGGTTGAAGCGCGCCATTTAATTTAACGCGCTCCAACAGTAAGGCAGCCGCGTAGACGATGACTGAGACGACCGAGACATTCGAGCCCGGCCCCCATCCGACGCTCTCGCGAGAGGACCAGGAGAAGATCGGTGGTGAGCTCCAATACCTGCTGTTCGAGTTGATCGACCTGACCCTGGTCGCCCGCCAGATGGACTGGTGCCTGGTCGGTCCCCACTCCGACGGGTTGCGGACCAGGCTGAAGCGCTGGCGCGCCCGCTGGGACAGTGACGTCGAAGAGATCGCCCGGCGCATCCGGGCCGTCGGCTGGTGGCCCGAGGGGCACCCGGCCGGGGTCTCGGAGACGATCTTCGGCCTCGGCCTCGAAGCCGCCCCCGCCGGGGCGCTGTCGGACTCCTATGTATTGACGGAGCTCACCGATCGACTCGGCGAGTGCGTCACCCGGGTCCGCGCGCTGATCGGCCAGATCGGCGCGCTCGATCCGGTCACCCTGGCCTTGCTCACCGGCTTCGTCGGCGAGCTGGAGCAGCAGCTCTGGCAGGTCCGCAGCCTGGAGGCCAAATGAGCGAGCGCACGGTGGGCCTGATCATGACCACGCCGGTCAAGTCGATGGCCATCCACTTCCCCGAGGAGGTCGAGCTGACGACGACGGGGGTCCCCGACGACCGTCAGTTCTTCCTGATCGACGATCGCGACCGCCTCTTCGTCGGCCGCCGCCACGGGCGGCTGGTCCAGATCCAGGCGCGGCTGGAGGGAGAGGAGCTGGTCCTGGAGTTCCCCGACGGCACCGTGGTGCGTGGGGCGCCCGAGCTCGGCGAGGAGACCTCCACCGACTTCTACGAGCTGCGGATGGTGGCCGGGCGAGAGGTGCGCGGGTCGTTCTCCGAGGCGCTCAGCGACTACACCGGCTCGAAGGTCCGCCTGATCAAGGCCGCCGAGCCGATCGCCTACGACGCGGAGCCCGCGACACTGCTGTCGCAGGCGTCGATCGACCGGCTCGGCCGGGAGATGGGCACCGACCTCGACCCGCGGCGGTTCCGCATGCTCTTCACGCTCAACGGGTGCGAGGAGCACGAGGAGGACTCCTGGACGAAGGTGCGGGTCGGTGATGCGCTGCTGGAGGTCGGCAGCGCGATCGGCAAGCTGACGCCGCGCTGCGCGGTCGTCACCCAGGACCCCGACACAGGCGCCCGCTCGGGCGACACGCTGAAGGCGATCAAGGGCTACCGGGGCCTCTCGGAGGACAACCGGTGGATCGTCTTCGGGGTCTACGCCAGCGTCCTCGAGCCCGGCCGCGTGCGCCTCGGCGATCCCGTCGTGCCGGTCTGAGGAAGCCCTCATGACCTACGTGATCGGCGAGCCGTGCATCGGCACCAAAGACGCGTCCTGCGTCGAGGTCTGCCCGGTCGACTGCATCCACCCCACGCCGGACGAGCCCGGGTTCGACGACTCGCCGCAGCTCTACGTCGACCCGGGCGAGTGCATCGACTGCGATTCCTGCTTCGAGGCCTGCCCGGTGAACGCGATCCGGCCGGAGGCGGACCTGCCGCCGGACTGGGACAAGTACATCGCGCTGAACGCCGCTCACTACGCCGGGGGATGAGATGTCACTGACGACCGACCAATGGATCCAGACCTACCGCCGCGCCTGGGTCGAGGCCGACGCCGAGCTGGTCACGACCCTGTTCGCCGAGGACGGCGAGTACCGCTGGAACCTGCTGGAGGCGCCCGCGGTCGGGCGCGAGGAGATCCGGCGCTACTGGGAACGGGAAACCGGCAAGCAGGCTGATGTCGACGTCGACTTCGGCACCCCCTTCCCGATCGCCCCGAACCGCATCGCGGTCGAGTTCTGGACCCGGATGCTCTTCGAAGGCTCCCCGGTGACGCTGCCCGGCTGCATGCTCCTCAGCTTCGACGAGGAGGGGCGGTGCCTGGCGCTGCGCGAGTACTGGATCCAGGGCGACGGCGACAGCCCCGCGCCGGACGTGTGGGGCAGCTGACGGGAGGAAACCCGCTGGTCGACGGCCACGGCCGGCGCATCTCCGACCTGCGGGTCTCGGTCACCGACCGCTGCAACTTCCGCTGCCAGTACTGCATGCCCGCCGAGGGGCTGCCGTGGCTGGAGCGCGAGGAGATCCTCTCCTTCGAGGAGATCGAGCGGCTGGTGCGGCTGTTCGTGTCGCTCGGCGTGGAGGACGTGCGGCTGACCGGGGGCGAGCCGCTGGCCCGCCGCGACCTGCCGCGACTGGTCGCGATGCTGGCCGGGATCCCCGGCCTCGCGGACCTCTCGCTGACGACCAACGGCTACCTGCTGGAGCGCGAGGCGGCGGCGCTGGTCGCGGCCGGGATCCGGCGGGTCAACGTCTCGGTCGACTCGCTGCAGCGCGACCGCTTCTTCCAGATGACGCGCCGCGATGCCCTGCCCCAGGTGCTGCGCGGGCTCGAGGCGATCGGCAGCCACCCGAGCGTGCGGCCGATCAAGGTCAACGCGGTGGCGATCCGCGGCTTCAGCGAGGCGGAAGCGCTGCGCTTCGCCGAGTTCGCCCGCTCGACCGCCTACCAGGTGCGCTTCATCGAGTTCATGCCGTTGGACGCCGACGCCGCCTGGACCCCCGACCAGGTGCTGAAGGGCGAGGAGCTGCGGGCTCTGATCGACGCCGCCTTCCCGCTCGAGGAGGTCCCGCGCGAGCCGTCGGCCACCGCGCGGGTGTTCCGCTTCCGCGACGGCGGCGGCGAGATCGGCTTCATCAACCCGATCTCCGAACCGTTCTGCGCCGACTGCAACCGCATCCGCCTGACCGCCGACGGCAAGCTCCGCACCTGCCTCTTCTCCCTGCACGAGACCGACCTGAGGGGGCCGCTGCGCGCCGGCGCCGGCGATCGGGAGCTGGAGGAGACCATCCGCGCGGCGGTCTGGCGCAAGGAGCTGAAGCACCGCGTCAACGAACCGGGCTTCCGCCGGCCGGCGCGGACGATGAGCGCGATCGGCGGCTGACGGACCGATGGTGGATCGGTCCAACGCAACTTGAGATGTGACCGGCCGTAAACTAGACTGAACGACGGAGTCAACCGGACTGAAGCAGAGCGATCACGCGAGCGACCGAATGGTCTAGTAGCTTCGCTCATCAATACACATGGCGACGAAGACCGAGCAAGCAGAGGCCACCTCGGAGGGCCGGCGGACGAACGGTGGGCGCGACGCGCTTGCCGAGCCGGTCGGCGAGGGCCTGCGCAAACACCGCCAGGAAGCCGGCATGAGCCTGCGGGCGCTCGCCCGTGAGGTCGGCGTCTCCCCCAGCCTGATCTCCCAGATAGAGCACGGCAAGGCGACCCCCTCGGTGGCGACGCTGTACGCGATCGTCTCCGAGCTCGGCATCTCCCTCGACGAGCTCTTCTTCGACAACCCCCGCGGCGCCGCCGCCAGCCCCGAGCCGGAGCCGGAGCCCGCCGTCATGGACCCCGGCAACGAACGGATTCCCTCCAGCCATTGGGAGGCACCGAGCGAGGGCCCGGTGCTGCGCGCCGCCAACCGCCTCAGCCTCGTCCTGGCGACGGGAGTGCGCTGGGAGCGCCTCACCGCCTCCCACGACCCGGGGGTCGAGTTCCTCTACTGCACCTATCCGGTCGGCGGCGAGTCCGCCCCGGCCAACGACCTGGTGACTCACGACGGCTCCGAGTACGGCGTCATCCTCAAAGGCCGCTGCGGCGCCACCGTCGGCGAGGACAACTACGAGCTCGAGGCCGGCGACTCGATCGCCTTCGACTCCCGCACCCCCCACCGCATCTGGAACCTCAGCGACGACGAACCGATGCTGGCGATCTGGACCGTGGTCGGCCGCGACGGCGACCCTCGCGTCAGCTGAAGCGCCTCCGGCGTAAAGGGTCGGTCACGGCCCCACTTAGGAACCGCCCCCACCGGTCGAGTTCGCAGTAATCCGCGCTATGCGCGGATTACTGCGAACTCGACCGAGGGAGCCTCCGAGTTCCGCGCGGAAGGCGCGCGGGTGGCGCACGGGCGCGTCACTTCTCCTCCCTTCCGTGCCCCTTCGCCGGGCGCTCCCCACCGCTCAGATTCACCCGACCAAGATTTGGGCCCCTATAGGGGCCCAAACTCATGCAGCGCGATCGGGGCCTGATGCGGAAGTGTGTCGTCCTCCCTGCAGGCGCCCGCGAGTGCCGCGGATGCCGTGCCGAGCTCAGCCGGCCCGGGTCGGGACGGCCATCCGCGGCACTCGCGGGCTACCGTCCCTTGTCCCCGGGGACTCCTACGCGGTCTCGGCTTCGGCCGCGGCGGCCAGGCGGATGCGGCTGACGCGGGCGAAGACGGCGCCGGCGATCAGGATGACCACGCCGGGGAACCAGTACTGCCAGGCTTCGCTCAGTTCGAGGAAGGTGATCGCGTTGATCATCTCGGTCAGCAGGAGGGCGCCGAGGAGGGTGCCGAGGAAGGAGCCGCGGCCGCCGTAGATCGAGGCGCCGCCGAGGACGACGGCGGAGACGCTCTGCAGGGTGTAGCTCTGGCCCGCGGTGGCGTCGCCGGTGCCGATCTGGACCGCCAGCATCACCGCGGCGAGAGCGGCGAAGACGCCGGCGATGACGTAGGCGGAGATCCGCGCCAGGCCGACGTTGACCCCCATCCGGTGCGCCGCCGCCTCGTTCGAGCCGACCGCGCGCAGGGCCAGGCCGAGCCGTCCCCGCTTGAGGGTGAACTCGGCCAGCAGGGCCAGGACCACGCAGGCGATGAAGACGATCGGGATGCCGGCGACGGTCTTCGACAGCGTTTCGGTCGCCGAGGCGGCGAAGAGGCCGGACGGGATCGGGTTGATGAGGAGCGCGATCCCCTGCACGCCGATGTAGGTGGCGAGGGTGGCGATCAGCGGCGTGATCCTGGCGAACTGGATCAGGCCGCCGTTGATCATGCCGACGCCGATCCCGGCGGCGATCGCCAGGACGAGGCCGATGAGGAAGCCACCGGTCCCGGCGCTGTCGGTCGCAAAGCCGGTCACTATCACCAGCCCGAGGCCCATCATCGGGCCGACCGAGAGGTCGAGCCCGGCGGTCAGCAGCACGACCAGCTGGCCGATCGAGACGAGGATCAGCGCGGTCGAGAGGAGCAGCAGGTTTTCGACGTTGAAGCTGTTGAGGAAGTCGGCGTTCTGGGCCTGGGTGAAGATCGCCAGGGCGACGACCACCAGTGCCAGCACCGGCGTCGCGACGCCGTCGCCGCGCAGGAAGCGGCCGAGCCGGCCGACCGAGGCGCGCTCCTCGCGGACCCGCGCCTTGCGCTCGGTCGTCGCGGTCACAGCGGCGCCGGTGATCTTGCCCTCGGTGACCGATTCGTCGGCGAGCATCGCCACCGCCTGCCCGCGCGACATCACCATCACGCGATCGCAGAGGCCGACCAGCTCGAGCGCGTCGGAGGAGCAGACGACGATCGCGCAGCCGTCGGCGGCCAGTTCGCGCAGCATGCGGTAGATCTCGACCCGGGCGCCGACGTCGACGCCCTGGGTCGGCTCGTCGCAGAGCAGCACCTTCGGCCGACCGAGCATCGCCCGCGCGAAGACGACCTTCTGCTGGTTGCCGCCGGAGAGGCTCGCGATGTCGGCCTCTTGGGAGGCGGTCTTGATCGCCAGCTCCTTTTCCTGGACGGCAAGCGCCGCGCGCTCCGCCCGCGGGCCGACGACGCCGAACTCGGTGAAGCTGTGCAGCGAGCTCGCGACCGCGTTCTCGCGCACCGATAGCGCCGGGAAGATGCCCTCGCGCTGGCGGTCGGATGAGACGTAGAAGACGCCGTCGCGCTGCGCCGTCCGGGCGCTGCGCAGGTTGACCTCGGTGCCGTTCACGGTGACGGTCCCGGCGTGGGAGCCGAGCCCCGCCAGGGCGCGGACGAACTCGCGCTGGCCGTTGCCGGCGACGCCCGCGATGCCGACGATCTCGCCCTCGGCGACCTCCAACGAGACGTCGTCGAAGTTGGTGCCGGAGAGCTCCTGGACCGCGAGCACGACGTCGCCCCGCTTCCCGGCGGCGAGCTTGTCGGGGAAGACGGCCTCCAGCTCGCGCCCGGCGATCAGCTCGAGGATGCGCGCCTCGTCGACCTCGTCGACGCCGAAGGTGCCGCGGGTGGCGCCGTCGCGCAGGACGGTCAGGCGGTCGGCGATCGCCTCGACCTCGGGAATGCGGTGGGAGATGTAGACGACCGCGGTGCCGCGCTCGCGGATCGCGCGCACCTGCTGGAAGAGGTGCTCGACCTCCTCGGATTCAAGCGCCGCCGTCGGCTCGTCGAGGACCAGCACCTTGGGGTCGAGTGCGAGCGCCTTGGCGATCTCGACCAGCTGCACCTCCGCCGCCGAGAGCTCCGAGACCCGCGAGGTCGGGTCGATCTTCTGCGCCCCGATCGCGACCAGGCGCTCGCGCGTCCAGGCGGGCGCCTTGGTGAAGGACGGACGCAGCCGCCGCGGCATCGCGAGCAGCATGTTCTCCGTCACGGTCAGGTCCTCGGCCAGCGCCGGGTGCTGGTAGACGACACCCAGCCCCAGCGCCTGGGCGGCGCTGGGGCTGGCGGTGTCGAGCCGCTCGCCGGCGATCTCCACCGCACCCTCGTCGGGCTGCAGTGAACCGGCGGCGACCGCCATCAGAGTCGACTTCCCCGCCCCGTTCTCGCCCAGCAAGGCGTGCACCTCGCCGGCGCGCACCTCCAGGGTGACGCCCTTCAGCGCCCGGACGGCGCCGAAGGACTTGCGCACCTCGGTGATCCGCAGGGCGATCGGTTGGGTGGGGTTCGACTCCATGGCCTTCTCTGTTCCGGTGACCTCGCGCCTAGCCTTCGAGCGCGATCTTGTTCATTTCCGCTTCCGGCATCAGGTTCGAGAACGCTTTTTCCGGATCTTCGGACGGTTTGCACTCAGGTTCCCGGCCGGAGGCGGAGTTCTCCCACTGGCCGAGGTTGATGCTGCCGTTGTTCTTCATCGCCGGCGGCGTGCCACCGGAGGCTTCGGCGATCGCGTACTGGGCTGCGTAGCGACCGAGCCAGTTGCGCGACGAGATCGTCATCAGCGGGAATTCTTCGCCCTTTTCTTTGGCTTCTTTCCAGCTGCAGCCGAGCTGGTTGGACTCCAGCGTGGCCAGCGGCGGGACTTTCACGCCGGCTGCCTGGAAGGCCTGGATCTCGGCCTCGGCGGCGTTGCCGTAGTCGTTGATGATGCCGTCGA
The DNA here is from genome assembly GCA_937907435.1 of uncultured Actinomycetes bacterium. GTDB lineage: Bacteria > Actinomycetota > Thermoleophilia > Solirubrobacterales > 70-9 > VAYN01. Next base: position 4,842 of record CALCIA010000121.1, on the reverse strand, counting down.
TTTCGGGATGCTTGGCGAGGATCGCCGCGGTCACCTTTTTGGTTTCCGCCGGATTCCAGTTGGTGATCGGCCACTGTTCGGAGCTGATCGGTTCGACCAGTTCGACGCCCGGGTTTTCTTCCACCACTTCGGCGACGGCCGCCGCGGTGGTCGAGCTGACCGTGTTGCCGGCCGGGCCACCCTCGTAGAGGAGCTTGCCTTTGCCGCCCATCTGTTCGATCACGAATTCAGCCCATTCGCGGCCCGCCGCTTTGGTGTCCCAGTCGATGTACTTGGTGTAGTCGGTGCCTTCGGTGCCGCACGGGTTGGCGGCCCAGGGGACGACGACGATGTCGCGCTGCATCGCCTGGCGCATCGCCGGGACCTCGGCGCAGTTGCCCGAGTCGGGGATGATCACGATCGCGTTGACGCCGCGCGAGATCATGCTCTGGATGCCGGAGACGGCCTTCTGCGGTTCAAGCCCGGCTTTGACGATGATTTCTTCTTCGACCGCGGGACAGGCTTTGGAGACGATCTGAACCTGTTCCAGCGATTCGTGCGACCAGGCGTCGAGGCCTTCGCCGTCCTGGATCCCCAGCTTCACGCCTTCGGGACCGCACCATGCATCGCCGCCCGCCGCCGCGGTTTCGGTTTCGCCTTCGTTTTCGGCGCCCGTGGTTTCGGCTTCGCCTTCGCTTTCCGTCGCCGCGCTTTCCGACGTGGCTTCGGAGCTGGTCGAGCCCCCTCCACCACAGGCCGAAAGCACAAGCGCGGCAAGCAGGGCGACCAGCGCCAGCAGCGCCACCCCCTTCACCCGCGCGCGATCAGGTCTAGCTGACATCGATTGAGTCCTCCTCCTTGGGTTCACTGAGAAGCGCGCGGCCGGTGCCGCTCGCGGTGTTTTGGGAAGTCGTGTCGGCGGCCGGCGCCGCGTCGCCGCGGCGGCCGGGCAGGATCTGGCGCCAGGGCACGTTCCGCAGGCCCATGCCGAGCGCGATGATCGCCCCCTGGATCAGGTAGTCGAACGAGGGCTTGGCGCCGAGCGCCGAGACCACCTGTTCGAGCTGGGAGAGGAAGAGGACGCCGCCGGCCGTCGCCACCACGCTGCCACGGCCGCCGCCGAGCGCGGTCCCGCCGAGAACCACCGCGGCGAACGCCGGCAGCAGGTATTCGTTGCCGGGCAGCAGCGGCGTCGCCTGCAGGTATCCGGCGAGGAGCGCGCCCGCGAGGGCGTAGGAGATCCCGGCGACGGCGTAGGCGCCGAGCTGGTAGCGCTCCGCCATGATGCCCGCGGCGCGGGCCGCCCGCGGGCTCGAGCCGACCAGGTCGAGGCGCCTGCCCCACACGGTGCGGGAGACGAAGAGGGCGATCAGGACCGTGGCGATCAGCGCGATCACGGCCAGGACCGGGATGCCGAGGACTTTGGTGACGGTGAATTCCTGCCAGTTCTTGGGCGCCTTGAAGCCGATCGAGCCGCCGGTCACCTGCAGCACGACGCCGATGAAGATCGCGTTGGAGCCGAGCGTCGCGACCAGCGAGGTGATCCCGAAGCGGGTGACCGCGATCCCGTTGAGCAGGCCGCCCGCCAACCCGACCGCGGCGACCAGCAGCAGCGCCGGGACCAACATGTCGTTCTGCCCGCCGGGGACGACGACGGTGAGGACGGCCCCGAGCGAGAAGATGCCGGGCACCGAGAGGTCGATGCCGCCCTGCTGGATCACCAGCGTCTGGCCGATCGCGGCGATCGCGAGGATCCCGGCGAACGGGAGCATCCCCTGCAGGGCGCTGTTGCCGACGCTGCCGGAGACCACCAGCGGGCTGATGGCGAAGAGCAGGATCGTCGCCACCCAGATGGCGGCGAACGGAGACGCGACTCTGCTCTTCAGTGTGGTCAATCTCACTCTCCTCCAACCCTGCGCGACGCCCTGTTTACGCCGCCGCTAATTCGTATCACGTAATTAAACAGATTGTCAAGCCAAAGCGAACAGTGAGGGGCTACGCTGTTAAGGCGGTCCGCCTGGAAACGGGCACCGATCGACCTCCACGAGGGCGGCCGATCGGTGCTTGGGGGGTGATGCGGGGGAAGCGGTTAGGCGCGGACCTGCTCGGGGATCCACTCGCCGCCGACGGCGGCGCCAGCGATCGTCGGGTCCTCCGGGGCCTCGGCGAGCAGGTAGTCGCGCGTCTCGGTGGCGAGCCGGCGGACCCGGTCGACGTCGACGTCGAGGAGCTTGCCGTCGCGCTTGACGACCCGGCCTTTGACCAGCACCGTGTCGACGTTGCCCGGGTGACCCGCGTAGACCACCGCGCCCCAGGGGTTGTTCATCGGTGTGAGGGAGAGCGAGTCGGTCCTGATCAGGATCACGTCGGCCTCCTTCCCCGGGGCGAGGCTGCCGACCTTGTCGTCGAGGCCGCAGGCGCGGGCCCCCTGGAGGGTCGCGAACTCGACCATGTCCTTGCAGGTCAGCCGCAGCTCGTCGACCACCGAGATCCCTTCCTCCGTGGCCGCGGCGTTGTCGAGCGCGCGCTGCGAGGAGATCGCGGTCTGCATCAGGCCGAACATGTCGCCGCCGATCGAGGAGCAGACGTCGATCGAGAGGCTCGGCCGGATGCCGTGGTCGAGCAGGCGCCCGGTGGCGGGCCAGCCGTGGCCCATCTGCATCTCCACCGTGGCGGCGACCGAGGCGGTGCCGCCGGAGTCGGCGATCATCTGCAGCTCGTCGTCGGCCAGTTCGTTGCAGTGGACGTAGGTGACCTGGTCGGAGAGCAGGTCGTTGTCGCGCAGCCACTCGACCGGCCGCGAGCGGCCCCACTCGCCGTCGCCGACGTGGACGGTGATCCGGGTGCCGACCTCGCGGGCCAGCGCGTAGTCCTTGAGCGTCGCCTCCTTGGTGGCGAACTGCGGGCCGCGCAGCGCCATCGCCAGCGTCACCAGCTGGTCCTCGCTGGAGAAGAACTGCTCGCGCAGGCGCTTGACGTCGTCGGAGTGCGGCACGTCGTTGGGCAGGTCCGACCACTGTTCGGCGCCCGAGCCGTGGGCGAAGACCGCCCGCGCGCCGGAGTCCTTGAGGCCCTCGATCGCGGCGTCGGCGTGCTCCGGCGTGCGCAGGTTGTGGGACCAGTCGAGCAGCGTCGTGATCCCCGAGTCGAGCGCCTCGGAGGTGCCCAACAGGTTGCCGATGTAGGTGTCCTGGGGGCGGAAGTGTTTGGAGAAGCCGGAGTGGATCCCCATCAGGTAGTGACCCAGCGTCCAGTCGGAGGCGAGCAGCCGCAGCGGTGCCTGCCAGGTGTGGCGGTGGGTGTCGACGAAGCCCGGCATCGCGATCGCGTCGGGCATCTCGATCCGCTCCGCGTCGGTGACGCCGAGGTCGGCGCCGACATCGACGATCCTGCCGTCCTCGATCAGGATCTGCCCCGGGGCGAGGACGCCCAGGTCCGGGTCCATGGTCAGGACGGTGCCCGCCTCGATCAGAACTCGCTCAGCCATTTCCTACTCCTCCTTGGTCCCAGCGCCACTCTAACAATGGTGCTTTACAAGCGTCAAGTGACAATGCACAGCGTTTGCTCCGTGTGGGAGCGCTCATGAGCTGCCCCGTCAGCCGAAGTGCCAGCCGCCGTCGACGAGGATCGTCTGGCCGGTCACGAACGACGCGTCCTCGGAGGCGAGCCACGAGGCGGCGCCCGCGAGGTCTTCCGGAGTCCCGGTGCGCTTCAGGGCCTGTTCGGCGATGAAGCCGCCGAACATGCCGTCCGCCTCCGGGACCGCGTCGGTCGTCGGGGTGCGGATGAGGCCGGGCGCCAGGATGTTCGCGGTGACGGTGGAGGGGCCGATCTCCGTCGCCAGCGAGCGGGTGAAGCCGACGATCGCCGCCTTCGTCGCGTTGTAGTGGGAAAATTCGGCCATTCCCTCCATGTAGGAGGTCGAAGAGAGGTTGATCACCCTGCCCCAGCCCCGTTCGACCATCCCGGGGACGAAGGCGCGGCAAGTGTGAAAAACCGAGTCGACGTTGAGCGTGAAGACCGCTCGCCATTCCTCGTAGGTCATCTCGAGGAAGCCCTGGGTCGGGTAGGCCCCGGCGTTGTTGACGAGGATGTCGACCCGGCCGAAGCGGTCGTTGATGGCCGCGGCGAGGTCGGCTACGTCCTGTTCGAGCGAGACGTCGACATGGTGGACGAGCGACTCGACCCCGGCCGCCTTGACCGCCGCCTCGGTGTCGTCGGGCGGCGTGCGGTGGGCCGCGATGACGACGTCGGCGCCGTCCTGCGCCAGCCGCGTCGCCAGCGCCTGACCGATTCCCTGTGCTGCCCCGGTGACCAGGGCCACCCTGCCCGTCAAGCGTCCCGGGGTCGCGGCGACCCTCGTGATCTGACTGCTCTCCATGCCACTCCTCCTTCGCGAGTTGCCCGGTGATTACGATCGCTTGCGGTCTGTTGGCCCATACTAAACAGAGTTGCCAACTTTGTGCAACAGCTTTGAATGTGTGTGGGGAGGGACGGGGCGGTGGGGGCTTCGGTTGGCGGGGGTTCGGGGCGCGGGCGCGGGGCGGGGGCGCGGGGCGCCGCCGGCCGTCCGAGATGGTCCTGGGCTCCTCATGGGGGTCCTGGCAGGCTGTGACCCCCATGAGGAGCCCAGGACGTGAGGGGTGCGTGGGAGAGGCGTCACAGGGACGTCGCGAAGTCGGACTTCCGTGACGATCAGGTCCGAGAGCCTCCACACCTCGGACGGATCCGTGACGAAGATGCCGGGAACGTCACACTTTCCGGCCCTCAGAGGCCCTTTTCGGGCCTGATTCGAGGGGTCGATAACGCGCTGCGTGATTTAGGGCCCCTATAGGGGGGTCAATACACGCAGCGCGTAAGTCG
>CALCIA010000120.1 GCA_937907435.1 uncultured Actinomycetes bacterium | reverse complement strand
AGCCTGCCAGGACCCCCATGAGGAGCCCAGGACCTCCCTCGGACGGCCGCAAGCGTCGAGAAACCCGCCCGTCCCCTAACCCGCCGGCGTCACCCCACCAGGCGCCAACACCCGCAACGCATCCGGCGGCACGTGGACGCTCACCGGGCTGCCCTGCTCGTGGGAGTCCAGGTCCACTCCGTCGTTCGGCACGCTCGCCTGCAGGAGGTTGCCGTTGGCGAGGCGCACCATCACCTGGAGGTTGGAGCCGACGAAGATCGTGCGGTCGATCATTCCCGGCAGGCAGTTCTCCCCCGCCTCGGCGCCCGGCGTCACCCGCAGGCGCTCGGGGCGCACCACCGCCGAGGCCGCCCCGGTCGTGCCGAGGTCGCCGCATTCCGACCAGAGCTCGCGGGTCCCGACGCGCAGCCGGCAGCCGCGGCCGTCGCGGCCGATCACCTCGACCTCCATCACGTTGGCGACGCCGAGGAAGTCGGCGACGAAGAGGGTCGCCGGGCCCTCGTAGATCTCGCGCGGCGTGCCCACCTGGTCGACCCCGCCGTCGTGCATGACCGCGATCCGGTCGCTCATGCTGAGCGCCTCCTCCTGGTCGTGGGTGACGAAGATGAACGTCGTCCCGACCTCCTCCTGGAGCGCTTTCAGCTCGATCCGCAGCGCCCGGCGGATCTTCGCGTCGAGCGCCCCGAGCGGCTCGTCGAGCAGGAGCACCGCGGGGCGGAGGACCAGCGCCCGGGCGAGGGCGACGCGCTGCTGCTGGCCGCCGGAGAGCTGGTGGGGGCGACGCTTCGCGTAGTCGCCGAGCTCGACCAGCTCGAGCGCCTCGCGCGCCCGCCGGTCGCGCTCCTTGCGGCCCACCTTCTGGTAGCGCATGCCGAAAGCGACGTTGTCGAGCACGTTCAGGTGCGGGAAGAGCGCGTAGTTCTGGAACACCGTGTTGACGTTGCGGCGGTCCGGCGGCACCGCGGCGAGGCTGGCGCCGTCGAGGCGCACGTCGCCCGACGTCGGCCGCTCGAAGCCCGCGATCAGCCGCAGCGTCGTCGTCTTGCCGCAGCCCGAGGGCCCGAGCAGCGAGAAGAACTCGCCCGCCGCGATGTCGAGGTCGATCGAGTCGACCGCGACGACGTCCTCGAAGCGCTTCTCCAGCGCTTCCAGCTCCACCTCCCCACCCGCGTCGCCGCCGATCGCGGGGGCCGTCCCCGCCGCTGCCGTCATCTCCATCGGTCCCACCGTCCCATCGGTCGCATCGGTCGCACCCTCCTATTCCATCCCCGTCAGGTCCATCCCCATCTGGCCCGCGCTGTCCCCCTGGGCTTCGCCGCTGCGGTGCCCGAACCAGCGCAACACCACGTAGGCGCCGCCGACCCCGATCAGCGTCACCAGCACCATGATCGTCGCCACCGCGTTCAGCGCCGGGGTCGTCGCCGCGCCGCGGGCGTTGGCGTAGAGCAGCATCGGGATCGTCACCGTTTCGCCGCCCGCCGACATGTATTGGGTGACGACGAAGTCGTCGATCGAGAGGGCGAAGACGATCAGGGTCGAGGCGAAGAGCGCGGGCAGGAGCAGCGGCAGCAGCACGTGCTGGAGCGACTGGCGGGCGTTGGCGCCGAGGTCGCGCGCCGCCTCCTCGTATTCGGGGCCGAGCGAGGCGAGCCGGCTGCGCACGATCACCACCACGTAGGACACCGAGAAGGTCACCTGGCCGATCACCTGCGCGGTGGTGCCGAGGGCGATCGCGGTGAACGGCAGCACCGAGACCTGGGTGAAGACGAGGAGCAGCGAGACCGCCATCGCCAGCTCCGGCGTCGTCAGCGGCACCAGCATGAGGAAGTTGGCGCTGCCGGAGCCGCGCCCGCGCCAGCGCGAGAGGCCGATCGCCAGGAGGAACCCGAGCGGCGTCGCGATCAGCATGTCGAGCGCCGCCAGCTCGAGGCTGTGGACGAGGGCGTTGGTGTAGATCGGGTCGTGGAAGACCGAGAGGTTGGGGTCCCCCCACCACCAGCGAGTCGAGAAGCCCTGCCAGACGCTGCGCGAGCGCCCGTCGTTGAAGGAGAAGACGACCGCGGCGAGGACCGGCAGCAGCGACCAGGCGATGTAGAGCCAGGTGGTCAGTTTCAGCCAGCGCGGCCGCCCCCAGGGATTGCCGAACCAGTCGGGGACGCGGCTGGGACGGACCGGCGGGCGGGGCGCGGGCGGCGACGGTGGCGCCGGCGCGGTCGAGGTGGCCTCGGGGGCGGCGGTGACGCTCACGCGGCGCTCCCCCCGCGGCGGCGCGGCTGTCGTCCCCGCCCGCTCATGAGGCGAGCTTCTCCTGCTGGCGCTTCGTCTCCCAGAGGTAATAGAGCATCCCGACCGCGAGGATCGTCATCAGCACCAGCACCAATGCCGCGCCGAGGTTCTTCTGCGAGCCGCCCTGGACCAGCAGGTTGACGCTGTTGCCGAGCATGTTGGTGTGCGGCGAGCCGGAGATCAGGTCGTTGGTGTAGTAGTCGCCGAACATCGGCAGGACGATCAGCACCGAGCCCGCGAGGATGCTCGGCCAGGAGAGCGGCAGGGTCACGCGGAGGAAGCTTTTGATCGGCGAGGCGCCGAGGTCCCGGGAGGCCTCGAGCAGGCGCTGGTCGATCCGGTCGAGGCCCGCGTAGACGGGCAGGATGAAGTACGGGATGTAGCCGTAGGTGAGCGCCGCGATCACCGAGAAGGGGTTGCCGGAGAGCCATTCGGTGTGGCCGATGCCGAAGAAGCCGAGCACTTCGTTGACGTAGCCGTCCGGGGCGAGCAGGCCGATCCAGGCGAGCATCCGCATCAGGTAGCTGACCCAGAAGGGCAGGAAGATCAGCAGCAGCAGGAGGCCCTTGCTGCGGCCCGCCTTGCGGGCGACGTAGTAGGCGACCGGGTAGCCGATCGCGAAGCAGAGGAAGACGGTGACGGCGACGAAGACGATCGTGTTGCGGGTCGCCGGCCAGTAGGTGCCGCCGGGGACGACGCTGGTGAACGCCTCCTTGACGAAGCCGACGTTCCAGTCGAGCGGGTTCCACTGCGGGACCGGTTGCAGCAGCGGGTCGATCTGCCCCATCGCGACCGCGACCACCGCGTAGGCGGGGACGACGACGAACAGGAAGAGCCAGACGACCCCGGGGATCGAGAGCGTGCGCCAGATGCCGCCTTCGGTCCTCACCGGGCGCCCCTCACGTCGCCTTCACTTCCGACCAGGCGGTTTCCCAGATCCCCATCCCTTCGGCGGAGAGCGGGCCCTGCAGGAAGCCCTTCGAGAACTGCTCCTCGCGGACGATCGCCGAGAGCAGGTTTTCCGGCACCAGTTCCGCTTCGACCACCGCCTTCGGCGTCATTTCCACCAGCGGCTGCTGGTAGCCGGTGAATTCCATGTTCAGGAACGCCGTTTCGACGTCGAGGATGTGGTCGAGGAAGAGGTGGGCGAGGACCGGGTGCGGGGCCCCCTTGAGGACGGTCATCGTGTCGTTGCCCATCAGGCCGCGGCCGTCCGGCGGCCACCAGTAGCTGATCGAGGTGACCGGGGTGCCCTTCGGCAGGTAGTAGCCGATCGCCGTCATGTCGCCGCCCCAGGCCTGGTGCAGCCAGATCGAGCCGTCGGCGAGGTGCTGGTACTCGTTGGTGTAGAAGCGCAGGTTGACGAGGTCGATGAGTTCCTGGATCGCGTTCCTGGAGCCTTCGACCTGGTCCTTGCGGCCGGTGTTGACGTCGGTGATCCCGTTGCGCAGGAGGCCGAAGGCGAGGCCTTCGCGCTGGTCGTCGAGCATCCCCACCCGCCCCGAGATTTCCCCCATCTGCCAGAAGCTGTCGTAGGGGTTGGCGAACTTCGTCGGGTCGTAATCGGGGAGGAAGTCGTTGCGCCAGGCGATCCCGGTGGAGAAGACCGTGTACGGGACCGTGTACTGCGAGCCCTGGTCGTACCAGGGGTTCTGCAGCATCTTCCAGACGTTCTTGCGGAGGTTCGGGATGTAGCCGAGGTTGAGCGGCTGGATCAGCTTGCCCGCGACCAGGAGCGAGATCTCCGGCTGGGTGGGGACGAAGACGTCGTAGCCGACGGCGCCCGCGGCGAGCTTGGCCACCGCTTCGTCGAGGGTCGAGAAGGTGCTCAGCTGGACCTCGACGCCGTAGCGCTTTTCGAAGGACTTGAGGACCGCCTCGTTGACGTATTCGGCCCAGTTGAAGAGCTGCAGCGGGCCCGACTCGGGCCCCAGGCCGGAGGGGATGGCCGGGTTGTCGGGGTAGATCGGGAGGCGGACCGGGTTGTCGGGGCGGGCGAGCGGCAGGCCGCCCGGGGCGAGGTGCGGGTCCTGGCCGCCGGGGACGGTGGTGTCGGAGCAGGCGCTGAGGGCGGAGCCGGCGCCCAGGGCGAGGGCCGCGAGCCCGGCGCGCTGGAGGAAGCGACGGCGCGTGGTCGCCCCCCACAGCCCGAGGTCCGGGCTCTCCCTGGGGTGGCTCAGGGCGATGCTCGCCCTCCCGCGCCGGCGGGTAACTCCGCGCCCAGGAGCCGTTCGGCGCTCGCCAGGACCGTCTCGGTGAGGCGCGGGTTCGTCACCTCCGGGTCGCCGAGCGCCGCCTGGGCGGAGAGGCCGTCGATCAGCGCCGCGATCGCGAGCGCCGCCTGCGCCGGGTCGGCGGCGCCGAATTCGCCGGTCGCGACGCCGTCGATGACGATCGCCTCGATCGCCGCGCGCCAGCGGGCGTCGAAGCGCTCGCGGGCGGCGCGCAGGTCGGCATCACGGAGGGCCCAGGTCCAGAGCTCCATCCAGAGCGCGAAGTCGTCGGCGCTCTCGGTCGCGGTCTCTATAAGGGCGACCATCCGCTCGCCCGGCGCCGCCGCCCCGTCGACCCGCGCCTCCAGTTCCTCGTAGAAGCGATCGTCGTCGACGGTCAGCGCCTCGGCCAGCAGTTGCTCCTTGGAGTCGAACCAGTAGAGGAGGGCCGGCGGGCTGACCCCGCAGCGCTCCGCGACGTCGGCGATCCGCGTCCCCGCCACCCCGCGCTCGACGATCACCTCGGCCGCGGCCGCGAGGATCTGCGGGCGGCGGATGTGGTCGATGCTGGGACGGGGACTCACGTTCCCTGCTCCTCCTCCTGGGGTGCCGGGGTTCCCTGAACGCCGATTCAAATTACATCGTCGTGACGTTTGGCGCAAGGGCCGCGCCGTATCTCAGGCGGGCTGGGTGAGGAGCGCCGCGGCGTCGATGCCGAGCTGCGGGGCGAGGAAGTCGGCGACCTGGGCGCGGGCGGCGTCGATGTCCATGGTCGGGTCGTGGAGGAGGGCGCGGAGGCCGAGGCCGTCGAGCAGCGCCATGGTGCGGTCGGTCAGCGCGCGGAGGTCGGCGGGGGCGGTGAACTCGCCGCTGTCGATGCCGCGCTTGAGGACCTCTTCGAGCCAGTCGTGGTAGCGGGCGTAGAGGCTGGCGGCGAACGGACGGAGGTCCGGCTCGCGCGCGGCGCGCAGCCAGAGCTCGACCCAGAGGACCCAGTCACGCTCCATCGGGCCGGGGCTCGGCAGGCACTCCTCGATCGCCTCGGCGAGGGCGGCGGTCGCGTCGGGGGCCTCGCCGCCGGTCGCGGCGAAGCGCTCCTCGCCGACCTTCTCGAAGGAGTGGAGCAGGGCCTGCTCGAGCAGCTCCTCGCGGGTCGAGAAGTAGTGGTGGACGAGCGCGGTCGAGGCACGGGCGCGCATCGCGACGCGGGCGATGCGGACGTCGTCGATCCCCTCCGCCGCGATCAGGTCGCACGCCGCCTCGAGGATCCGCTCGCGCGCGCTCTCCCGGTCCGTCATGGGCGCGACCCTACGCGACCGACCGGCGCGGGCCGATCGTGCGCCGGCGGCGTTCGAGGTGGGCGGCGACGCGCGCGATCGTCTGCCCCGGTTCGCGATCGAGGCGCTTGCCGGTGACGCGGATCATCTCGATCCCGGCGAGGAGGAGGTCGTCGGCGCGTTCGCGGTCGGCCTCGAAGGAGAGGCGCGAGCCGTGCGTCGCGTAGACGTCGAGTTCGACCGCGAACCCCTCCGCCTCCCAGTAGCAGTCGAGTTCGAAGCCCTCGACCACGACGTTGGTCTGCGGCGTCGGCAGCCCGGCGGCGAGGACGAGGCGGCGGAAGCGCTTCTCCAGATCGGAGCGCAGCGTGGCCGACTCTGGCTTGAAGGTGTCGAGCGCGTGGCGGAGCTTGATCCGCCCCGGGTGTCCCCCGGCCCGCGCGAGCAGGCGATCGAAGCGCCGCAGGTCGAACGACCCCCGCTCTTCCGCCCGCTCGATCATCTGGTGGAGCCGCCGGGTCGGTTCGCCCGGCGCGAGGTCGAGCATGGTGCGCGCCACCGAGGTCACCGGGATCCCATCGATGACGGCGCGGTCTTCGGGTGCGAGAAGCGCGAAGTGGACGACGATCGGCCTGCGGCGATGGCGTCGGGTCGGAGCCGTGAGGTGGATCCCTTCTGGCCGCGAGCGACGGAGTCCCCAGATCCAGGCCGCGGTCTTGTGACTGGCGACGGCGGGTGAGTTGGCGAGCACCGCCGCCATGACGTGTCCCTCCCAGGTGAGCACCTTGTGTCCCACGGCATAGACGCCGCGGTGGAGGCGATGGAGTCGTCCCAACCTGACGCCTTCGGCAATCGTGGCCTTCGCGTAACCGAACTCCGCCAGTTGATGCGCCGAGACCACACCATGCTGCCGTCGCGCCAACTCAGCGAGCGCCTGCCCTCGGTGCGTTCGTCGTTGGTTCGGCATACGAGCCCTAATGACGAACGCACCTCAGTCTCTCCCCCCTGGAATTGGGACGAATCCGCGTTATGCGACGGTGGCGAGGTCCGCGAGGAGGGCCTTGGCGGCGTTGCGGCCGTTTAAGGCGATCACGGAACCCGCCGGGTGGGTGGCGGCGCCACAGAGGTAGACGCCGGGGATCGGGGTGCGGGACGGGAGGCGGCCCTCCCACATCTGATCGGGCGTGACCTCGCCCTGGAAGATGTTGCCGCCGGTGAGGCCGATGCGCTTCTCGATGTCGGGAGGGCCGAGGACTTCGCACTCCTCCAGGCAGTCGCCAAAGTCGGGGGCATAGCGGGAGATCAGGTCGACGAACTGCTTCTCGACGTCCTTCCTGCGACCGTCCCAGTCCCCGTCGGCGATGTCGTACGGCGCGTACTGGCCGAAGACGCTCATCAGGTGCCGGTCCGGTGGAGCCGGGGACGGGTCATAACCGGTCTGGATGTAGATCTCGCCGAAGCCGACGGCGGGCTCGCCGGCGTCGCATTCTTCGAAGGCCACCTGGGCCGCGTCGACTCCGCCGGTGACGTCGATCGTCGCCTGGGCCGGCCAGGTCGCCCCCGGCGCCGCGGTCCAGCTCGGCAGCCGCGAGAGCGAGGCGTTGAACTTGACCACCGGGCTGCGCACCTTCCAGGCCTCGAGGCGCGCGCGGAAGCCAGCGGGGATCTCGGCGTCGCCGAGCAGGCGGAGCGCCACCTTCGGGTCGGCGTTGCAGACGACGCTGGTCGCGCGGATCAGCGTGCCGTCCTCGGTCTCGACGCCCTCGCCGGGGATGATCCGGCCGACCGGCACGCCGCAGGCCAGGGTCGCGCCGGCCTCCTGGGCGGCGTCGGCGATCGCGAAGCTGACCATCCCCATGCCGCCCTCGACGTAGCCCCAGACCGGGCCCTGTCCCTCGAAGTCCCCTTGGTAGTGCATGAGTTTGATCGAGGCGGTGCCGGGCTCGTGCGGGCCGCCCCAGGTGCCGATCACGCCCTGGCCGAAGAGCGCGTCCTTGAGGCGCTGGTCCTCGATGTAGTCGTCGAGGACGTCGGCGATCGAGGCCGTGAAGCAGAGGTCGATCATCTCCTGTGAGTGGCCCAGGAGCTCCTCGATCTCCTCGCGCGTGGGGCTGTCGCCGACCCAGGTGTCGCGCGGCCCGGTCCGCAGCTTGCGCCGCACCTCGTCGAAGAGGTGCTCGTAGGCCCAGTAGCCGTCGATGTCCTTCTTCGCGACGCCCATCCGCTCCAGGTCGGCCTGGGTCTTCTCGTCGTCGAGCCACTGGCCGAAGGAGGTGCCGTCGTCGAAGGGCACCCAGAGGTTCGGGTCGGCGACGAAGAAGCGCAGGCCGCGCTCGCGCAGGCTCAGCTCCCGCATCACCAGCTCGTCGAGCAGGCCGACCACGTAGGCGCAGGGGCTGACGACGTAACGGTCGTCGCTGAACGGGCGCTCCAGGGTGCAGGCGCCGCCGAGGCGCTCGCGCCGCTCCAGCACCAGCACGCTCTGCCCGGCCCGCGCCAGGTAGGCCGCCGCGGTGAGGCCGTTGTGGCCGCCGCCGACGACGATCGCGTCCCAGTCCCGTCCCGCCAGCTCCGAGACCGGTGCGGGCAGGCCGAGCTCGCCGAGCCGCTCGGCGACCGGGTTCACGCGACCACCTCCCGCAGGCCCTCGGCGTAGCGCGCCGCGACCATCGCGTCGAAGGCGTGCACGTCCTCTTCCTCGGCCGAATAGCGGCCCGGCGAATACCCCGGCGAGGCGACGCCGAGCTGCGCCAGCTCGCAGACGTGCCAGTCCTGGCGGTTGGTCTGGTCCCAGAAGGCGATCGCGTCGGACGGGTCGAAGTCGGGACGCGCCATCGTCGCGGGTTCGAAGAAGAACTCGCAGATGACCTCGGTGCGGCCCGGCTCGCGCGGCCACAGCGTGTGGAGCATCGCGTAGTCGGGGTGGAGGGAGATCAAGGCGTTGGGGAACAGCGCGAAGTAGAGGATGTTGCGCAGGTCGCCCTCGCCGAGCGAGGCGATCGGCGGGCGGTCGAGGTGGCCACCCTCCTTGCCCATCGTCTCGGCGCCGTCGTTCAGGACCATCGAGCCACCGCACCAGGCGCCGGCGCCGTAGAGGCCCTCGCCGCTCATGTAGTCGCTGAGCGCGTTCAGCTCGGGGTGGACGCCGGGGCAGTGCAGGCACTCGTTGTAGTTCTCGGCGATCCCCTTCCAGTTGGCGCGCACGTCGTACTCGACGATCCCGGCGCGGGCGAGGGCGCCGACGCTGTAGTGGTCGAGGTGCGGGAGCAGCTCGCCGAGGTGGTCCGCGGGCGGGTCGGCCTCGCCGGAGAGGTCGACCAGGACGAGGCCGCCGAGCATCGCGGTGCGGATCGGGACGAGGCCGTAGCAGTCGGTGTCGAAGTTCTCGACGCCTTCCATGTGCGGGGCGGCGCGGAGGTTGCCGTCGAGGTCGTAGGACCAGGCGTGGTAGGGGCACTGGATGCGGCGGCGGACCTTGCCCTCGGCGTCCTCGACGAGGCGCGCGCCGCGGTGGCGGCAGACGTTGTGGAAGGCGCGCGGGGTGCCGTCCTCGCCGCCGACGACGACGAAGGAGCGGCCGCCGAGCTCACGGGCGACGTAGGCGCCGGGCGCGGCGACGGCGGAGGCGTGGGCGGCGACGATCCAGCCGGCGGCGAAGACGTTCTCCAGCTCCCAGTCGAGGACTGCGGCCTCGAGAAAGGCCGCCTTGGGCAGCATCGTCGCCCGCTCCAGCGGCTGCAGCGTCGCCTCCAGGTCGGTCCCGCTCACCGCGCCTCCCAGGCCGCGATCGGCCCTGTGCATCCCGTCTCCGTTCGCAACGCCCACGCCGCTCTCCTTGGCTCGGGGCCGCCTGGCATGCCGAATCCACCGTCAAACGACATGTCCCGACGGCCGCTTGTCCTCGCTGATTGACCTTGTAGTTAATCGCATGATACCTTCGCGGTCAATGACTCCGGAGGGCCTCGACGACGCCACCCTGGACCTCCAGGAACGCGCGCGCCGCTTCACCGAGGAGGTGCTGATCCCGCTCGAGATGGAGGCCGAGATGGCCGACGGCAAGCTGCCCGAGGAGGCGGTCGAGCGGGTCAAGCGCGAGGCGCTGACGGCGGGGCTGAGCGGCGGCCTCCACGCACGCGAGCACGGCGGCCAGGGCTGGACGCGGCTGCAGTGGGCGCTGGTCGCCGAGCAGTTCGGACGGAGCACCAACGCGATCCACTGGCACGTGCCGAACGCCTACAACGTCTGGGCGCACGCCTCGCCGGCGCAGATCGACCGTTACCTGCGTCCCGCCCTGCGCGGCGAGCTCCGCGATGCCTACGCGGTGACCGAGGCCGAGGCCGGCTCCGACCCCTCGCGGATCGCCACGGTGGCCGAGCCCGACGGCGACGGCGGCTACCGCCTCAGCGGCGAGAAGTGGTTCGTCACCTCCGGCGACGTCGCCGCGGTGATCATCGTGATGGCCAACGTGGTGGAAGGCGACGCGCGCCTCCCCACGCTCTTCCTGGTCGACGTCGACGCGCCGGGGGTCGAGGTCGTCGACAACCCACGCTTCACCCACAGCTATCCGGACGGGCACCCGACCTTCCGCTTCGACCGGGTCGAGCTCGACGCGGACGCGGTGGTCGGCGGGGTCGGCGGTGGCGACGACCTGCAGCGCGAGTGGTTCACCGAGGAGCGGCTGGGGATCGCCGCGCACGGCATGGGCGCGATGTGGCGGCTGCTCGAGGAGACGGTCGGCTGGGCGGCGGGGCGCGAGCAGGGCGGCAGTCGGATCCTCGACTACCAGGGGGTGAGCTTCCCGCTCGCCGACTCGGCGACCGACGCGGCGGCGGGGCGCCTGCTGACGCTGGAGGTGGCGCGGCTGGCCGACGAAGGCGCCGACCCCAAGGTGGTCCACGCGAAGGCCTCGATGGCGAAGCTCTTCGTCTCCGAGGCGGCCTGGCGCTGCGCCGACCGTTGCGTGCAGGCGTTCGGCGGGCGCGGCTACCTGCGCTCCAACGTCGCCGAGCGCTTCCTGCGCGAGCTGCGGGTCGACCGGATCTGGGAGGGGACGTCGGAGATCCAGCGGCTGATCATCGCCCGCGGCCTGGAGCGGCGCGGCGTCGAGTCGATGCTCCACTGAGGTGGCGGCGGTGCGGCAGGCGCCCGACCTCACCCCCCTGCTGCAGCCCCGCTCGGTCGCGGTGGTCGGCGCCAACGACCGGCCCGGGTCCTACGGCGACGTGATCTTCCGCAACCTCGCGGCCGCCGGGTTCGAGGGCGCGGTCTGGGGCGTGAACCCGAGGCGCGAGGAGGTCCACGGCCGGCCCTGCGTACCGCGCGTCGCCGACCTGCCCGAGCCGGTCGACGCGGTCGTCGTCGCGATCCCGGCGGCGGGGTGCCCGTCGGTGATCGCCGAAGCGGGGGCGCGCGGCTGCGGCGGCGCGATCGTCCTCGCCGCGGGCTTCGGCGAGACGCCCGGCGGGCGGCCGCTGGAAGCCGAGCTGCGCGAGGCCGCCGCGCGGACCGGGCTGGCGGTCTGCGGGCCGAACGGCAACGGCATCGTCGCGACGGCGGCGCGGGCGCCGCTCTGGGGCGACTCGGTCGAGCGCCTCGCCCCCGGTCCGGTCGCCGTCATCACCCAGAGCGGCAACTTCGGCGTCAACGCGCTCGGCTCCGATCGCGGCATCGGCTTCCACACGGTCGTCTCGACCGGCAACGGCGCGGTGCTCGAACCGAGTGACTGGCTCGCGGCCCTGGCGGCGACCGACGGCGTCGGCTCGATCGCCCTGATGCTCGAGTCCGACGGCGACGGTGCCAAGCTCGCCCGCGCGCTCGCCGACTGCGCCGAGCGCGGCATCGGCGTCGCGGTGCTGAAGGTCGGCAGCTCGGCGGGCGGCGCCCGCGCGGCGGGCGCCCACACCGGGGCGCTGGCCGGCGACCAGCGCGTCTTCGCGGCGCTGCTGAAGGAAGCCGGCGCGGCCCAGGCGAGCGAGCCGAGCGAGCTCCTGGAGCTGGCCCGAGCGCTCGCGATCGGCCCGGCCGCGCCGACGCGGGCCGATGCCGCGCGCGAGCCCACCGAGCGCGGTCGTCCTTTGGCCCGGCCGACGGGCGGCGGTCGTCCTTTCGGCCGCCTACCGGACCTTAGGTCGACCGCGCCGACGGCGAGCGGACGGAAGGACGACCGCGGCGCGGCTCTTCGCTCGGCGCGGCCGTCGCGGCGGGGTGGGCTCGCGATCCTCACCTGCTCGGGCGGGGACTCGGGGATGGCGGCGGACCTCGCGGAGGCGCGCGGGCTGGCGCTGCCGGAGCTCTCGCCGGCGACGCGCGAGCGGCTCGCCGCGGTGCTGCCGAGCGCGGCGACGGTGGCGAACCCGCTCGACTACACGTCGATGCTCTGGGACGACCGCGCGGCGCTGGAGGAGGTCGCGGCGGCGGTGTCCTCGGACCCGGCGATCGACCAGCTGCTGGTGCTCTTCGACCAGCCGCGCGGCCTCGACCCCGAGATCGCCGCCGACTGGGAAGCGGTGAGGCGCGCGCTCCTCGCCGGCGCCGCGCGAGGCGACGCCGCGACGATCCTCGGCTCGACCCTGCCCGAGCTGCTCGACCCGGACGGCGCCGCGGAGCTCGCCGCCGGCGGCGTCGCGACCGCCGCCGGCCTCGGCGCCGCGATCGCCTGCGCCGCCGCCCTCCGCATTCCGCCGGTCGACCCGAAGCGGCTGCGGGAGATCGCCGCGGCGGCGGAAAGCGGAGAGGGGAGTTGGGCCATCCGCTCTCAGGACGCCGAGACGAAAGGCGCAACGGACGCGGGGCAGCGGGATGGCAAGCCGGACGAGACAGGCGAGGCGCGAGCGGAGAGCGACGCGGGCGCCGGAAGCGACGGCGGGACGGGAAGCGACGGCGGGGCGGAGAGCGACCCGGGCGCGGGAAGCGACGGCGGGGCGGAGAGCGGAGCGGGCACGCACGGAGGTGGCGACCGGCGTGGCACTTCGTCGAGCGGGGCCGCGGGGATCGCGTCCCAGGACGGGTGGCTCGGAGAGGCGGAGGCGAAGCGGCTGCTGGCCGCGGGTGGCCTTGACGTGCCCGCCGGGGCGACCGCCGGCGACATCGCGGGGGCCGTCGACGCGGCGCTGGAGGTCGGCGTGCCGGTGGCGCTGAAGCTCTCCTCCCCGTCGCTGCTGCACAAGACCGAGGCCGGCGCGCTGGCACTCGACCTCCGCGACGAGGACGAGGTGCGGGAGGCGGCGGCGGCGCTGCTCGCGCTGCCGGAGGCTGCCGACGCGACGCTCCTGGTCGAGCGGATGGCGGGCAAGGGGACCGAGCTGATCTTCGCGGTGCGCCGAGACGCCGTCGTCCCGGCGCTCCTGGTCGGGATCGGCGGGATCTGGGCCGAGGCGCTCGACGACGTCGCCATCGTCCCCCTCCCCGCCTCGCCCGTCCGGGTCGAGCGCGCGCTGCGCGGCCTGCGCGCCGCGCCGCTGCTGACCGGAGCGCGCGGCGGCCCGGCGGTGGACCTCGCCGCCGCGTCCCGCTTCGGCTCGCGCCTCGGCGAGCTCGCCCTGGAGCACGACCTCGACCTGCTCGAGGTCAACCCCGCTCTCGCCTCCCCTCGCGGCTGCGTCGCGCTAGATGCCCTCGCCCGCCGCACCCCATGTTGATGGGCCGAAAAGTAAAGCTATAGGGGTAGTTTTCGGCCCATCAACACCGTCAGGCGGTTGGGCTGAGCTCGGGGCGCTCGCTCATGCGTTCGGCGGCGACGGTCAGGGCCTCGCGGAGGATCTGGGCGATCTCCTCGAGCGTCGCGGTGTCGGCCACCAGCGGCGGGGCGATCTGGATGATCGGCTCGGTGCGGTCGTCGAGGCGGCAGATCAGGCCGCGGCCCCAGAGCTCCGCCGAGAGCACGTCCTTCAGCAGCCATTCCGCCGCCGGGCCCTCGAAGGTCTCCCGCGTCTCCTGATCGCGGACCAGCTCGATCGCCCAGAAGTGCCCGATGCCGCGCACGTCGCCGACGATCGGGATGTCGCGCAGCCCGTCCAGCAGCTCGCGGAGGAGCGGCTCGTTCGCCATCACGTTGTCGAGCACCGCGTCGCGCTCGAAGATCTCGATCGAGGCCAGCGCCACCGCCGCCCCCACCGGATGGCCGCCGAAGGTGATCCCGTGCAGGTACATCTCCCGCCCCTCGACGAAGGGCTCGGCGACGCGCTCGGAGATCAGCAGGCCGCCCATCGGGAAGTGCGCCCCGGTCAGCCCCTTGGCGAAGGTGATCATGTCCGGCTCGTAGCCCAGCCGCTGGGCGCCGAACCAGGTGCCGATGCGGCCGAAGGCACAGATCACCTCGTCGGAGACGAGCAGGATCCCGTGGCGATCGCAGATCTCGCGCAGGCCCTGCCAGTAGCCGTCCGGCGGCATCAGGCAGCCGCCCGCGTTCTGCACCGGCTCGGCGATCAGCATCGCGACCGTCTCCGCCCCCTCGCGCTCGATCGTCGCCTCCACTTCCGCCAAGAGCGCGTCGCGCAGCCGCGCCGGGTCCGCGCCCTCCGGGTGGCGGTAGGCGTTGGTGTTGGCGACGTGGACGGCGGGCACCCCGAACGGCTCGAACGGCGTCCGGCATTCCTCCAGGCCGGTCATCGCCAGCGCCCCCATCGTCACCCCGTGGTAGGCGTCCTGGCGGGCGATCACCTTGCGCCGCGCCGGCTCGCCGTTCGCGCGGTGGAACTGGACCGCCATCTTCCAGGCCGACTCGACCGCTTCCGCCCCGCCCGAGGTGAAGAAGACGCGCTCGAGGCCGGCGGGCGCCAGCTCGGCCAGCTTCGCGGCGAGCTCGATCGCGGGCGGGTGGGCGACGGTCCAGTTGGTCGTGAACGGCAGCCGGGCCATCTGCTCGGCGGCCGCGGTCGCGATCTCCTCGCCGTGCGAGTGGCCGAGGTTGACGCAGTAGAGGCCGGACAGGCCGTCGATGTAGCGCCGGCCATCGGTGTCGAAGACGTGACACCCCTCCCCGCGGTCGATGATCGTCGTCCCCTCCGCGACCAGCGCCGCCATGTCGGTGAAGTGGAGCATCAGATGTTGCTTGGCGAGTGACTGCAGACGGTTGTCCATGGCCTCTAGTTTACCTTGTAGTCAAATTCACAAAGTTGTGGTACGGTGCCGCCCCATGGCGACCACCCGGAGCAAAGCTCCCATGCCCCGCGGCGGCGGCGCAAACGGCTCTGCGGGCGGCTCCTCCTACGACGCGATCGTGGTCGGCGGCGGCCACAACGGCCTCACCACCGCCGCGTACCTGGCAAAAGCCGGGCAGCGGGTGCTGGTGCTGGAGCGCCGGCCGATCCTGGGCGGCGCCTGCGTGACCGAGGAACTCTGGCCCGGCAAGCGGGTCTCGCGCGCGTCCTACGTCGTCTCGATGCTGCAGCCGAAGGTCGTCAGGGACCTGCGGCTCGAAGACTTCGGCTACCGCGCGGTGCCGCTCGACCCCGCCTACGCGGCGCTCACCGAGGACGGCGCGATGGTCTTCTACGACGACCCGGCCGCCACCGCCGCCTCGATCCGGCCGATCAACGCCCACGACGCCGACAACTTCGAGGCGTTCGAAAACCGCCTCTTCCGGGTCGCCGACTTCCTGGGCCCGATGCTGCTGCGCGAACCCCCGGCGCTCGGCTCGAAGAAGCCCGGCGACCTGCTGGCGCTGGCCCGCGAGGGGGCGCGCGCGGCGGGCCTCTCCCGCGCCGAGGTCCACGAGCTGGTCCGCATGTTCACGATGTCGGTCGCCGACATGCTCGACGAGTACTTCGAGCACGACGGGCTGAAGGGGTCGATCGCCTCGACCGGCGTGGTCGGCGTCTGGGCCGGGCCGAACACCCCGGGCACGGCCTACAACCTGCTCCACCACGCGCTCGGCGAACTCAACGGGATCAAGGGCGCCTGGGGACACGTGATGGGCGGCATGGGCGCGATCTCCGAGGCGATCGCCGCCTCCGCGCGCGCCGCGGGCGCCGAGATCCGCACCGACGCCGAGGTCGCCTCGATCGACATCGAGGGCGAACGCGTGGTGGGCGTGACGCTCGCCTCCGGGGAGAGCTTCCGCGCCCCGGTCGTCGCCTCCGGCGCGCACCCGAAGAACACCGTGCTCGACCTGGCGGGCGCCGAGAACTTCCCTGCCGAGGTGGTCGAGGACATGCGCCGCTTCCGCACCCGCGGCGGCTCGGTGAAGATCAACATGGTGCTCTCGGAGCCGCCGCGCTACGAGGGCGTCAGCGACGAGATGCAGGAGACGCTCCGGCACACCGGGGTCAACCTCTGTCCCTCGATCGATTACCTGGAGCGCGCCTGGCAGGACGCGCTCGCCGGGCGCCCCGCCGCCGAACCGTACGTGGAGGCGGAGCTGCCCTCGGCGATCGACTCGAGCCTCACCGACGACGGCAGCTGGGTGATGACGATGTTCACCCAGTACGGCCCGCACGACGAGGCGGGCTGGCCGGACGGCGCGCGGGAGCGCTACGCCGACGCCTGCATCGAGCACCTGGCGCGCTACGCGCCGAACGTGCCCGGCGCGATCGTCGAGCGCGAGGTGCTCGCCCCGCCGGACATCGAGCGCATCTTCGGCCTCACCGGCGGCTCGATCTTCCAGGGCGAGCAGGGCATGGACCAGATGGCGTTCATGCGTCCCTCCCCCTACCTCGCGGGCTACGCGACCCCGGTCGCCGGCCTCTACCTCTGCGGCGCCGGGACCCATCCCGGCGGCGGCGTGATGGCGGCCTCCGGCCACAACGCGGCGAAGCGCATCCTCCGCGACGGCCGCTTCAGCCGGCTGCGTCGTCGGGCCACTGCTTCCACCACTCGCTGAAGCCGCGCGCCCGCCCCTCGTCGTCGAGCTCGACCAGCCAGAGGTTCGAGTAGTCCTTGCCGAGGTTGTTGTACCTGGTGCGCGCCTCGACGATCCAGAGGTCGCCGTCGCGGGCCACGTGCCACCAGTGGAAGCCGGTGTCGCCCGGCTTGTCGGCGTGCTCGAGCCAGCCGGCGACGATCTCCTCGGTGCCGTTGAGGATCCACCACGGCTCGATCCGGTAGAAGCCGTCGACCGTGAAGAGGTTGGCGACGGCGTCGGGGTCGTTCGTCTCCCAGGCCTCACGGTAGGCGTCGATCCACCGCCGCAGCGGCGCCGCGGCGAAGGCTTCCTCGGGGCCCTCGTAGGCGCGCATGCGACCGATCCGCCCCTCGCGGAACCGGAAGACGTCGGTGGCTTCGGCCTCCTGCGGGGTGCCGTCGAGGAGGATGCCGTGGAGCTTGTGGACGACGACGATCTCCGGCCCGACCCGCTGCGCGCTCGGCTCCGAGGTCAGGTGCTTCCAGCCCGAGCGCGAAGCCTCCAGGTACTCCGCGACCGCGCCGGTGCCGACCCGCCGCCCGCCCATCTCGAACGAGTCCGGCTCGATCCACTCCACCTCGGGGTCCATGTCGGCGACCGCCCCGGCGATATCACCGCGCCCGAAGGCCTCGTAGGCGGCAAGGACGACCCCGACCTCGGGGTCACTGTCGCTGCGATCGGCGGTCGTCGGCGCGGGCACAGGTCCAAGCTACCCGCCCGGCTGTTCCTTATGGCGCCGTGGGCGCCATAAGGAACAGCCGGAGGAGGCGGGGAAGGGACGGGGGCTCGCAAGCTGGCGCCCGGTTGGGCTCATACCCCGCAAGCTGTCGCCCGGGTAATGGACGCGCCCCTCTCGCCACGGCCCGGGCAGGCTGTGGCCGTGGCGAGAGGGGCGGGTGTATGGAAGGTGTGGAGGAGCGTGCGCGGGAGGGTGACGGGGGTGCGTCGGGAGTGGCACGGATCCGTGACGGGAGTCAGACCTCGTCACGGAGATG
>CALCIA010000119.1 GCA_937907435.1 uncultured Actinomycetes bacterium | reverse complement strand
CGCCACGGCCACAGCCTGCCCGGGCCGTGGCGAGAGGGGCGGGTCCCCCCGGGCGCCAGCTTCAGAGCGCCACATCCCTTTCCCCCGTCCCTCCCCGCCGCGCAAACCCGCCGCCCGCCGCAACGTTGTTTCCCCAGAGCGTCTTAAGGGAAGCCTCAGATGGTCTTGGCTGGGCGTTTACGTCCAGGGTGAAGGCTGGGGGCGTCCTCTGACGAATAGGAGACCGAGATGCAGGAGACCGAGAACAAGCGCAACGTGCTGGTGATCGTGGGTCGGGAGGCGGAGCCGCCGATCATGGTCGATGCTCTGCGACCGCGTGCCGAGGGCACCGGCTTCACCCTGCTGGTCCCGGCGACGCCGTTGCACGGGCCCGACTCGGCGATCGACTGGGCCGATGCCCTCGAGCGCGCCGAGCGCGGTGCGAGTGCCATGCGTGACGCCGGGCTCGAGGTGATCGAGACGATCGTCGGGGATGCCGACTTCGCGGCCGCCGCAGGCGACGTGATGCACTCGCGGGAGATCGACGACGTCGTCGTGCTCGTCGACCCGACGGCGGCGCTCGGCGCCCGTCCCGACCTCGTCGCGGTCTAGGCGCAGAGCCAAACGCCCTTTTTCTGGGCGCAAAATTTCGCGGCCGAGACTCCGCAGGAGTCATCTTGTTGTCGCAGAAGGCACCCCTAACCGATGGCAAGACTCCGACGCAACAAGAATCGCGCCCCCGAGCCTGTGCGCTCGCGCGGCCGGCGCGCCCCGATCATCGAGCTGAACGATGTGACCAAGGTCTACCCGGGCGGCCACATGGCGCTCGACCGCGTCTCGCTCTCGATCGGCCGGGGCGAGTTCGTCTTCCTCGTCGGCCCCACCGGCTGCGGCAAGTCGACGCTGATCAAGACCCTGATCCGCGAGCTCGACGTCACCGACGGGACCGTCCGCATCGCCGGTCGCGACATCGGCCAGATGCCCGACAAGAAGATCCCGCAGCTGCGCCGCAACATCGGCACCGTCTTCCAGGACTTCAAGCTGCTCCCCAACCGGACCGTCTACGACAACGTCGCCTACGCGCTCCAGGTGATCGGCGCCAGCCGCGCCGAAATCCGCGAGCAGGTGCCGGCGACGTTGCGCCTGGTCGGCCTCTCGACCAAGCTCCACAACTTCCCCGACCAGCTCTCCGGCGGTGAGCAGCAGCGCGTCGCGGTCGCCCGCGCCTTCGTCAACCACCCGCCGCTCATGCTGGCCGACGAGCCCTCGGGCAACCTCGACCCGGTCACCTCGATCGGGATCATGCAGCTGCTCTACCGGATCAACAAGACCGGCACGACCGTCGTCGTCGTCACCCACGACCGCGAGATGGTCGACAACATGCGCCGCCGGGTGGTCGAGCTCTACGAGGGCCGCGTCGTCCGCGACGAGGTCTCCGGCGGCTACACCGAGGAGTCGACCACCGAGTTCGGCATGCGGATGCAGGCCGAGATGGGCGTCGGCGCCAACGGCGAGCGCAAGACCAACGGCCACGGACACTCGCTCGCCCGCTGATGTCACGCATCGTCTTCTTCTTCTCGGAGGCTTTCCGCGCCCTGCGCCGCAACGGCGCACCGACGCTCGCCGCCGTCATCACCACGGTCGTCACCGTGGTCCTGCTCGGGGTGCTGATCCCGGTCTTCCAGACCGCACAGGCGAAGTCCGACGAAGTCGCCAGCCAGCTGAACGTCCATTTCGCCCTCTACGACGACGCGACCAACGCCGAAATCGCGCAGGCGAAGGCGCAGATCGAAGCGATCCCGGGCGTCGCCGACGTCACCTTCGTCTCCAAGCAGGAAGCGCTGGCGACGCTGAAAAGCGAACTGAGCGACAAGACGATCGTCGACGAGCTGCACACCAACCCGCTGCCCGCGAGCTTCGAAGTGAAGGCGACGAACGCCGCCGACCTGCCGCAGATCGAACGCGAAGTGATGGGGACGACCGCGGCCGGCAAGAAAGACCCGATCAGCCCGGCGATCTCCAACCCATTCTCCCGTCAGCAATCGACCCAGCAGATCGCCAAGGTGACGAGCGCGCTGAAGATCGTCCTCACCGTGATCATGGCCCTGCTGATCGTCGCCTCGCTGATGCTGATCGGCAACACGATCCGGCTCTCGATCTTCACCCGTCGCCGCGAGGTCGAGGTGATGCGGCTGGTCGGCGCGACCCGCTGGTTCATCCGCTGGCCGTTCCTCATCGAGGGGGTCGTGGTGGGCTTCATCGGCGGCCTGGTCGCCATACTGATCCTGTGGATCGGCAAGATCACGATCGTCGACCCGCTGAGCGACCACGGCGACTCCTTCGCCCTCGCCCAGCACAACAGCACCATCGCCTTCCCGGTGCTGATCGCGATCCTCTTCGGGGCCGCGATCCTCGTCTCGACGATCGGGTCGGGCGTCACGCTGCGCCGCTTCCTGCGGGTCTGAGGGGCGCGTGAGGCTGCGCGGAGCGATCGCCTTCGGCGTCGCCCTGGTCGCCTTCCTCGTCGTCGGGATCTGGCTCGGCGGCCACCCGTCGAAGCTGCCCGGCTTCGCCCGCGAAGCGTTCACCGAAGAACCGACGAGCCTGGTCGCGGAAGCCTCGGAAATCATCAAGGACAACTACTTCCGCAAGGTCGGCGACACCGAGCTCGGCAACGCCTCGCTGCAGGGGATGGTCCGCGAGCTGCGCAAACGCCACGCCGACCGCTTCAGCGACTACTTCTCGCCGGAAAGCCTGGAAGGGTTCAACCAGCAGATCGAAGGGCACTTCTCCGGGGTGGGACTGAGCGTCATCGAAGTGAAGAAGGGCCTCCAGGTGATCAAGGTCTTCAAAGGCTCGCCGGCCGAAGCAGGCGGGGTCGAAGCCGGTGACACGATCGTCTCGGTGGAAGGCAAATCGATCGCAGGGCTCGACTCGACCGAATCGACGCAGATGATCAAGGGGCCGGAAGGCACGCAGGTGACGGTCGGGATCGAAAAGAAAAACGGCAAGAAGAGTGAAAAGACCCTGACGCGGGCAAACGTCGTGCTGCCGAACGTCTCCAGCCGCGTCTTCACGACCGACGGGAAGAAGATCGGCTACGTGCGGCTCCTTTCGTTCAGCTCCGAAGCAAGCAAGCAGCTCGCCCACGGGATCGAAAAAGCGAAGGGGGAAGGGGCCGAAGGCCTGGTCCTCGACCTGCGCGAGAACCCCGGCGGGCTGCTCGACGAGGCGGTCTCCAGCGCCTCGCTCTTCCTCCCCGAGGGCGAAGTCGTGGTGTCGACCAAATCGCGCACGAAGGGCGACACGGAGCGCAAGAGCGGCCCCGGGAAGATCGTCGACGTGCCCTTCGACGTGCTGATCGACCGGGGGACGGCGAGCGCCGCCGAGATCATGACCGCGGCGCTGCAGGACGACGCGCACGCGACCGTGGTCGGCACCCGCTCCTACGGCAAGGGCGTCTTCCAGGAAGAGCACGAACTCGCCAACGGCGGCGCGCTGAAGCTGACGGTCGGCGAATACTTCACCCCGAACGGCAAGAACCTGCACCGCACCGGCGGCATCCACCCCGAAGTCAAGGTCGTCGACAACCCGCACACGCCTGTGGACGAGGCGCGACAGAAAGCGCTCGAAACGGTCGCGGCCCAGGTCGAAGGTTGAGCCCGCGCCGGGAGCGCGGCGGTGGGCGTCGGCGTGGGGCAGCCCCTCGTCGGAACCGAGCCGAGCGCGGCAGGGGTTCCCGCCCGGGCACCCTGTCCCGAAAAGACAAACCCACCAGCGCCCGTGACGCGGTCGCCGACCTGCTCGAGGAGCGGCTCGGGCTGCGTGGCTTCACCGGCCTGGTCGAGGAGGAAGCCGCGAGCGCGGCGGCGGAGGCCGAGGCGCACACCGCTCCCCGCCGCGACCTGACCGCCCTCGCCACCTTCACCGTCGACCCGGCCACCGCGCGCGACTTCGACGACGCCGTCTCCGCCCAGCGCGAGGGCGACGGCTGGCGCGTCTGGATCCACATCGCCGACGTCGCCGCCCACGTGCGGCCCGGCTCGCCGCTCGACCTGGAGGCGCTGCGGCGCGCCAACTCGACCTACGTGCCGGGGACGGTCGAGCCGATGCTGCCGTACGCGCTCTCCAGCGGGGCCTGCTCGCTCTCGCCGGGGGTCGAGCGCCTGGCCGTCACCGCCGAGATCGAGATCGACGCCGGCGCGCGGCCGACCCGTACCCGCTTCTACCGCAGCCGCATCCGCTCCGACGCGCGGCTCGACTACGACCAGCTCGATCGCGTCTTCGACGGTCGCGAAGCGGCGCCCGCGGCGGTCGTCGAACCGCTCGCCGCCGCGCGCGACGTCGCCGCCGGGCTCGGCGAGCACCGCGGGGACTCGAGCCTCGACGTCGAATCGGCCGAGCCGGAGTTCGAGTTCGACGCCGAGGGCAACGTCGTCGCCGCCCACCGGGTGCCGCAGACCGAGGCCCACCGGCTGATCGAGCGGCTGATGATCCTCACCAACGAGCGGGTCGCGGAGTTCCTCGTCGACCGCCGCGTCCCCGCCGTCTACCGCGTCCACGCGCAGCCCGACCCGCCGCGGATCGAACGGCTGCTGGAGCAGCTGGCGGCGCTGGGCGTGCCGACGCCGCCGCTCGGCCAGGGGCTCTCGCCGCGCTCGGCCGGGCAGATGGCCGCGGACGCGAGCAGGCTGGCGCGGCGGGAGGCCGCGCGGCGCGGGCACGGGCGCGACGCGTATACCTCCCTTGTGCTCCGTTCCCTGAAACAGGCGGCCTACAGCGAGACGAACTCCGGCCACGCCGGGCTCGCCAGCGATGCCTACACGCACTTCACCTCGCCGATCCGCCGTTACCCCGACCTGCTCGTGCACCGGGCGCTGTTGGCGGCGCTGGGCGAGGGGGAGGAGGCGCCGACGCTCACCGAGGCGCGCGAGGTCGCCGCCCACAGCTCCGCCCAGGAGCGCGAGTCGGCGAAGATCGAGCGCGATGCCGACGACGTCTGCGCCGCGTATCTGCTGGAACGGGAGCTGGGGGAGCGCGGGCTCGACGCCGAATTCCAGGGCGAGGTGTCGGGGGTGATCCGGGCGGGGGCGTTCGTCGCCTTCGGCGGCGAGCTCGGCGACGTCTACGAGGGGATGCTGCCGGCGCGGACGCTGCCTGGCGGGCGCTATGAGCTGGACCGCGCCGAGGTGTCCCTGATCGGCAGCGGCGACGGGGCGACGGCGCTGCGGCTCGGCGATCCGGTGCGGGTACGGGTGACCGGCGTCGATTCCGGGCGGGGGCGCGTCGACCTCGAGCTGACCGGGGGCGGCGGCAAAGCGCCCGCCGGCAAAGGCGCCCGGAGGGGTCGCTGATGGCGAAGAAGGGCAAGAAACGCGGGCCGGCCTCCGGCGACGTCGTCACCAACCGGCGCGCGCGGCACAAATTCGAGTTCGTCGAAACGATGGAGGCGGGGATCGTCCTCACCGGCTCCGAGGTGAAGGCGCTGCGCGGCGGACAGGCGCAGATGACCGACTCCTACGCGGTCGTCGACGACGGCGAGGTCTGGCTGCGCAAGCTCCACATCCCGCCCTACGAGTTCGCTGCCGTCGACGCCCACACCCCCGATCGGCCGCGCAAACTGCTGCTCCACCGTGACGAGATCGAGCGCCTGGTCGGCAAAACCGCCGAGAAAGGCCTCACTCTTGTGCCGGTGCGGATCTACTTCAAAGGGCCGCGGGCGAAGGTGGAGTTGGCGCTGGCCCGGGGCAAGGAGGGACGCGACCGCCGGCGGGAGATCGCCGACCGCGATGTGCGGCGCGAAGTCGAGCGCGAGTTCAAGGGGCGCATGCGTTGATCTTGAGAGCGGAAAACCAGGCGGGTGGCCGAACGGTTGACGCCGCTGGATCCTTTGTAAGGATGGGTCTGTGCTCGCGGCCAACGTCAGCGATTACATCTCCGATCACACGGGCTACTTCATCGCCGCCCTGGCCGCCGCGATCCTGCTGCTCCTGCTGGTGGTGATGGTGACCAACCGCCGCAGCAAGGAGGAGGAAGAGCGGGCGAAAGCCGCCGGGGGGCCGGGCGGGACGCCGGATTCGCCCGGTGCGCCGCCGAACGCGGGCGCGCCGGGAGCGCCGCCTGGAGCCGCGGGCGCTGCCGGAGCGCCGGCCGCCGCGGGGGCGCAGGCGACGCCGCCAGCCAACGAGTCGCGCAAGGAGCGGCGCGACCGGCAGCGCAAGGAGCAGCGCGAAGCGCGCGAACAGATGCGCAGTCAACGCCGCGAAGAGGTCGAGAAACGCAAAGCCGAGCGCGCCGCCAAGCGCGGCGGCCAGGTGCCCCCCACCGTCGCGTCCCAGACTTCACCGCCCCCCGGACCGGGCGCCCCGCCGAGCGCCCCCGGGGCGCCGGCCTCCCAGCCGCCTGCCTCGACCGCGCCGGGCGGGCCGCCGACCGGCGAGACCGGCGGGGTCGCCGCCGCCGGGGCTGTGGCGGGTGCCGCCGCGAGCGCGAACAAGGACCCTGAGAAGAAGGGCTTCTTCGACATGTCGCTCTTCGGGATCCAGATCGGCGGCAAGAAGAAGGAACGGGCGGAAGCCGAGCAGCGCCTCGCGGCCGCCCGCGCCGCCAACGAACGGGCGGTCCAAGAGGCGCAGGGGGGCGCGGCGGGGAGCACGCCGCCGCCGGGAGCCGAGCAGGTCTCGACCGCGGGAACGCCGCCCTCGCCGATCGGTGCGCCGCCGTCCTATCCCGGCGAGTCGACCCCGGCTGTCGGGGCACCACCCGCCGCAGGAGGCCCCGCCGGCGCCGAGGGCGCTCCGGCGTCGAGCGATCCGCGGCTGGAGCCGCCGCCCCCGGTCCAGAACCTGAACGAGCCGGCCGCCGCGCCACAGGGTGCGAGTGCCGTCGGCGCGGGCGAGGCGCCGACGCTAGCCGAGCCGCCTTCGACCGCGCCGCCTGGACCGCCGCCCGCGCCCGTACCGACCGACGCCGACGCGGCCGCCGCCGGCCAGCGCGTCCGCGACAAAGTTGCCGAGGTTCGCTACGAGGAGCAGCGGATCAGGGCCGAGGCCGATCGTCGGATGGAGGAGGCCGAGCGCCTGCGGAAGGAGGCGGAGCCGATGGATGCCTTCGGCATGCCGCCCGCCGCGGACGAGCCGGGGATCGCCGGCCCACCGACGCCCGCCGTCCCCGCCGCCGACCTCAGCTTCGCCGAGCAGCGGCTGCAGGAGGGCCGCGCCGCCCGCGAGCGCTCGATGGCCGAAGCCGAGCAGCGCCTGCGCGAGATCGACGAGCGCACCAAAGCCGCCGAAGAGCGCGCCGCCGCGGCGCAGCGCCTCGAGAGCTATCGCGCCGAAGAAGAAGCCCAGCAGCGCCGCCTCGAGGAGATGCAGCGCAGCGTCGCCGAGGCCGAGCGCCGCGCCGAAGAGGCCGAGCGCCACGCCCGCGAAGCCGAGGAAGAGGTCATCCGCGCACTGGGCGCCCCGGTGACCCCGCCCGCGCCGCCGGCCGCCCCGAGCTTCGGCTCGACGGCGGGGTCGGCGCCGCCACCCGCACCTGGCTTCGGTTCGGCGCCGGAGGCATCCACGCCGCCGCCCGCGCCTGCTCCGGTGGCGCCGCCCGGGCCGTCCGCGCCCTTCGGGTCGCCGACGGCGCCCGTCGACACGACCGGTCCCTCCGGGCCGGCTTCGGTGCCGCCGCCCGAGTCGTCCACACCTTACGGATCGCCGACGGGGCCCGCCGACACGACGAATCCATCCGCGCCGGCTCCGGTTCCGCCGGCTGGTCCCGGCCCGTCCACTTCCGAAGCGCCGGGGGGCACGCCACCCGCCTTCGGTTCGCCGTCTCCGCCGCCGGCGCAGCCTGATCCGCCGACCGCGTCGTTCTCCGCCGTCCCGAGCCCGACCGAGCCGCCGACGCCCGCGCCGTCCAGCCCGCCGCCACCGCCTCAGGCACCGACCCCGCCAGCTGCCGGTGACACCGGGTCCTTCCAGGCGCCCGCGCCCCCGGCTCCCCAAGCCGCTCCAGCCTCGAGCGGGTCGATCAACCTCAACTCGGTGACCTTCGAGCAGCTCCGAGCCGAGAACCTCTCGGTCACCCAGGCGACCAGACTGCTCGCCCACCGCGAGCGCCTCGGCGGATTCAGCTCCGTCGACGACCTCGACCAGGTCGCGGGCTTCCCGCAGGACGTGCTCGCCGACCTGAAGTCCCGCGCGACGATCTAGCGGTCCACCCGCGTTCGCACTTCTCCGCGCTATCCGCGGATTACTGCGAACTCACCCGCGTGCGCTACTCGCCCGCTTCCCACTTCTCGAGCAGCTTCAGCCAGACCTCGCTGCGCGTCGGGTAGGGGGCGATCGCGTGGCGCAGGCGCGCCAGCGGGGTCTCGGCGACGATCGCCAGGGTCGCCGCCTGCAGGAAGTCGGCGGTCTCGAAGCCGGTGAAGGTGGCGCCGACGATCGTGTCGGTGGCCTGATCGATGACGAGTCGCGATCTGCCGTCCGTGCCCTTGCCCTGGAAGCTGGCCCCGGGGGAGCCGTCGGTGGGGACGTCGACCGCGCGGGCGTCGATGCCCGCCTCTTCGGCCTGGGCGAGGGTCTTGCCGACCGCTGCCACCTGCGGGTCGGTGAAGGTGATGCGCGGCGCACCGAGCCCTTCGGCGACGGCGGCGACCCGCCGACCGAGCAGGTTCTCGGCGGCGATCCAGGCCTGGTACTTGCCGATGTGGGTGAAGAGGGCGCGGCCGTTGACGTCGCCGATCGCGAAGAGGTCATCGCGGCCGCCGATCCGCATCCGGTCGTCGACCTCGAGGAAGCCGTGGTCGTCGGGCTCGACCCCGATCGCGTCGAGGCCGATGTCGTCGGTGTGGGGCTTGCGGCCGACCGCGACCAGCAGCTCCTCGCCTTCGACCGCGCCGCCGTCCCGCAGCTCGACGATCACCCCGGCACCCCCCGCGCGCACCGACTCGACCTCCGCGCCGACCCGGACGTCGACGCCGAAGCGACCGCGCAGCGCCGCCGCGACTTCCTCGCCCGCGAAGGGCTCGTCGCGCCCGAGCAGGTTCGCGCCGGCGTCGACCAGCGTCACCTTCGTCCCCAGCGAGGCCCAGGCCTGGGACAGCTCCGACCCGACCGGGCCGCCGCCGAGCACGACCATGCTCGCGGGCACCTTCTCGGTGGTCGTCGCATCGCGGTTGTTCCAGGTCCGGACCGAGTCGAGGCCGTCGATAGGCGGCATCGCCGCGCCCGAGCCGGTGGCGACGATCACCGCGCGCGAGGCGAGGAGCGTCGCGTCGCCGACCTCGATCCGTCCCTCACCAACGAAGCGCCCGGCGCCGCGATGGAGGTCGATGTCGCGTTCTTCGAGCCAGGGGAGCTGGCCGGAGTCGTCCTGGTTGTGGATCACCGCGTCGCGGCGGGCGAGGACGGCCGCCGGGTCGAGCTCGGCGTCGTCGGCGACCGGCACGCCGGGGATCCGCTTCGCCTCGGCCAGCACGTCGGCGGGCCGCAGCAGCGCCTTCGAGGGCATGCAGGCGTAGTAGGAGCATTCGCCGCCGACGAGGTCTCGCTCGACGATCGCCACCTTCCAGCCGCCATCGGCCAGTCGCCCCGCGGCAACCTCGCCGGCGGGGCCGGCGCCAAGGACGATCGCATCGTAGGTCAGCTCGGTCATCGCTTTGCGCCCGTACCCGGTCGCTTGTCCCGACAATACGCGGCGCGTACACTCCGAGATGCATCCAGCACGGGGGCGACAGGCTTCGACGTGGTCGATTCGTGCGAAAGGTTGCAGGTCGAGGTTGCCGGAGGCCTCGTTAAACCCCGGCACAAACCAATACGTGCGGACCATGAGTTCGCCCTCGCCGCTTAGCTAGAAACTAAGCGCTGTGAGAGTCGGTCCTCCCTCGCCCGTGGGGAGGGGCACCGGCTTCAGAAACGGGCTCACCTGGACGGCCTGCCTCGTCCGTCCGGGAACACTTCAGGGGCTTTATCTCCCGTAGTGCCCGTCGGCGCGGACCCCGGGAGACGAGAATCAAGCGCCGGCTAAACCTGTAGAGACCCTCGCCCAGCGTCCGCGGATCCGAGTTCGAATCTCGGCGCCTCCATATCTGGCTCGTCCGGCCCCGGTGGGGGGACGGGCCTTGGGGTGAGGCCTCCGAGATGCATTCAGGGTGTCCTGGGCTCCCTGGCAGGCTGTGACCCCCATGAGGAGCCCAGGACGTGAGGCTTTCGTGGGAGAGGCGTCACAGGGACGTGAGGAAGTCGGGCTTCCGTGACGATCGGGTCGGGGAGCCTCCACGCCTCGGCCGGATCGTTGGCGAAGACGCCGGGAACGTCACGCTTCCCGGCCCCGGGAGGCCCTTTCCGGGCCGGATCCGAAGACGCCGGGAACGCGCTGCGTGGATTGCCCGTCCTATGGCACGGGTGATCCACGCAGCGCGCCCGTCGGTGTTGTGCAACACGGGCAGGAGGCCTGCGCTCCCGGCGTGTCCGTGACGTCGCCGAGCATCCGTCATGACCCCGGCGTGCTCCCGTGGTACCCGCGTGACGGTTCCGTTGCAGGTGGGAGGGGGCCCGAGCGGTCACGGAAGGGCGGCCGTGATCCCGCGTGGTGCGAAATCCACGCCATAGGTGGATTTCGAACCACGGAAGGGTGGCTGGGCGCTCGCATGGTTGGAAACCCTCGCCATACGTGGATTTCCAACCACGCAAGCTCCTGACCGTTCGAGGTCCGGACCCCGGCGCCCTTCGGTGATGGCCCCGGCGCGCTTCCGTCGCACCCCCGTGACGCTCCCGCGCGCCATCCTCCACTCCTCGAAGACCCGCCCCTCTCGCCACGGCCACAGCCTGCCCGGGCCGTGGCGAGAGGGGCGGGTCCCTTCCTGGGGCACCGGCCGACCGCCTACCGAACCACCGCGGCGAGCTCGCGCCACGGCTCGATGTCCCAGAAGCCGCGGGCGGCGCCGGAGGTCGAGGGGAGGACCCAGGCGGTCGCGTCGCCGATTCGCTCGGGTTGTGGGCCGTAGTCCACGGGCCGCCCGAGTGCCGCGCGGGCCGCGTTCTTGCCGTTGAACGCGAGGTGGGCGGGGGAGGCCGCGGCCACCGCAGCGGTCAGGCGCGCCGGGTCGATGCCGCGCCGACCGACTTCCTGGTCGGAGCCCGACGCCGTCTTCGAGATGTCGGTCAGGCCGATGCCGAACTCCGGCAGGCGGGCGAATTCGGCGGGGCGGAGGAGGATCGGCGTCAGGCCGACCTCGTGCAGCGTCAGCCAGAAGCGATTGCCCGGTCCGGCGTAGTAGGCGCCTGCTCGCGCCGAGGCGGTCCCCGGCGCAGTGCCGCAGAAGGCGACTCGCAGCCCCGGCGCGAGCACGTCGGGGAGGATCGGCGCGGACCGGGTCATCGCGCGGGGCGCGGGCGGTCCCGTCCCAGGTCCGCGCGAGGCAGCGCCGCCAGCTCGATCTCGCCGCTCACCGCGCCGATCTCCTCCGGCAGGCGCGCCAGCTCGGCGGCGGTGACGAACTCCAGATCCTGGCCGAGGGGGCGGAAGAAGTTGTCGTAGTGGGTGGGGACGACGGCGCGGGGCTGGAGCAGGGGCAGGATCCGCTGCCAGTAGCGCTCGGTGAAGGAGCGCCCGGCGACGCCCGCGAGGAAGACGTCGATGCCGCGCTCGCGCACCGCGTCGTCGATCAGGTCGGCGCTGTCCTGGTGGTAGAAGCGGACGCCGGCGACGGCGATCGAGATCCCCCACACCTGGCCGCAGCGGTAGGCGGCGGGGGAGAGGGAGTCGAGGTGCTCGCACGTCAGTTCGCCGTCGTAGGGGACGGCGAGGCCGAGGAGGAGCTTCGAGTGCGCGCTGGGCGTGAAGCTGACCTCGAACGGCCCCAGCTCGTAGACGCGGTACGGCGCGACCTCGACCGCCCGCTCCGCCATCCCGTGCAGCGCCATCAGGTTGACCAGCGAGGCCGAGCCGTAGGCCTTGTAGTCGAGGCGCCGGGCCAGCGCCGGGGCGTCGACCGCGTGGTCGAAGTGGGTGTGGCCGACGAGGACGCCGACAGTCTTGCCCGGCGCGTGGACGAAGCGCTCCAGCACCGCCCGGTCGGGGAGCGCGCGCCGCCGCAGCAGCAGGTCGCGGAGCGGGACGCGGGAGAGGTAGGGGTCGATGAAGAGGGTGTGGCCCTCATAGGTGAGCCGATAACCGGAGACGCCGAGCCATTCGGCCTCCAGCCCCGGTGGCAGCGCCAGCGGCCGCGCCTCGAGCTCGCCCAGCGCCTCGCCGTCGGCGCGCGCCGAGGCGCGCCGCCTCGCCTGCGCCCGCGCCAGGTCCCCGAGATGTCGCAGCGGCCCCGCCACCCCCGTTCAGGTTACGGTGCCGCAATGGAACGCTACGTCGCCTTCCTGCGCGGGATGAACCTCGGCAAGCGGCGGATCAAGAACCCGGAGCTGGTCGCGCACTTCGAGGCGATGGGTCTGGAGGACGTGGCGACGTTCCGGGCGAGCGGCAACGTCGTCTTCGTCGACCCGGCGGGGGAAGCGGAGTCGAAGCTGCAGAAGCGGCTCGAAGTGGAGCTTGACGAGCAACTCGGGTACGACGTGGCGGTGTTCCTGCGCTCCGCGAAGGAGGTCGCGGCGATCGCCGCGCGCGAGCCGTTCGACGCGAAGGCGATCGAGCGCGCCGCCGCGAAACGTGGCAAACCGCAGGTGGTGCTGCTCGGCCGCAAGCCGAGCGCGAAAGCGAAAAAGGCGATGGAGGAGATCACGCCGGAGGGTGACCTGATGGTGATCGAGGACCGCGAGCTCCATTGGCTCCCGGCCGTCGGCCTCTCCGAAACCGAGGTCGACGTCAAGGCGCTCGACAAGGTGCTCGGCAAGGGCACCACCCGCACCGCCGGCACGATCGAGCAGATCGCCGTCAAGTACTGCGGCTGAGCGCCCCGGCGAGCGCCCGACGGGCGGCGTCAATTACCGTCAAAGCATGGCGATCGCGACCGCGACCTCACTGGACGTCTACGTCGGCGGCAAGCTGCTGTTCGGCGACGTCTCCTTCAAGCTCGAGCCGGGCGACCGGATGACGCTGTCCGGGCGCAATGGCGCCGGGAAGTCGACTCTGCTCCGTGTGCTCTCCGGCGAGCTGACGCCGGAGGAGGGCTCGATCTCGATCCAGCGCGGCGCCCGCGTCGCCCTCCACGACCAGCGCCCGCCGCGCGACTCCGCCGCCAAGCTCGGCGATTACGTCTTCTCCGGCCGGGGCGACATGCTGGAGACCGAGGCCGAGCTGGCGCGGTTGGAGGGCGAAATGGCGGACGGCGCCTCGGAGGAGACGATGAACGCCTACGCGGCCGCCCAGGCGCGGCTCGAAGCGGGCGGCGGCTACCGCTGGCGCGACGAAGTGCTGGAAGTGCTGCGCGGCCTCGGCTTCGGCCCCGAGCATGCCGACCGCGAACTGAAGACCTTCTCCGGCGGCGAGCTGACCCGCGCCTCGCTCGCCCGCGCGCTCGCCGCCCGTCCCGACCTGCTGCTCCTCGACGAGCCCACGAACCACCTCGACATCCCCTCGCTGGAGTGGCTCGAGCGCTACCTCGTCGACCTCGACGCCGCCGTCGTCCTCGTCGCCCACGACCGCTGGTTCCTGGAGGCGGTCGGCACCTCGGTGCTGGAGCTGGAGGCCGGGCGCGCCCGCTTCTTCGCCGGCCCCTGGCACGCCTGGCGCCGGGAGCAGGCGGCGCGGCAGATCGCGCTCGGCAAAGCGATCGACCGCCAGGAAGCCGAGATCGCGCGGATGGAGCGCTTCGTCGAGCGCTTCCGCTACAAGGCGACCAAGGCGCGCCAGGCCCAGTCGCGGATCAAACAGATCGACAAGAAGAAGAAAGACGGTCCGATGGCCGAAAAGCGCGACCACCGCCACCTGCGCTTCTCCTTCAAGCCGCCCGAGCGCCCCGGCCGCGTCGTCCTCAAGATGGTCGACGCGAAGATCGAGGTGCCGGGACGGGTGCTGCTCGCGAACGCCGAGCTGGAGGTCGAACGCGGCGAGCACGTCGTCCTCGTCGGCGCCAACGGCAGCGGTAAGACGACGATGATCGAGACGCTGGCGGGGCAGAAGCCGGCCGCCGAGGGGATCGTCCGCACCGGCCACAACGTCAATCTCGGCTACCTCTCCCAGCACGCCGACACCGCCTCCGGGGCGGGGACGGTCCTCGACGCGGCGCAACGGGAGACCGGCCTCACCGGCCCGAAGGCGCGCGCCCTGCTCGGCGGCTTCCTCTTCTCCGGCTCAGACGTCGAAAAACAGCTCTCCGACATCTCCGGCGGCGAGCAGCGGCGGCTGTCGCTGGCGATCCTGGTCTCCTCGGGCGCCAACGTCCTGGTCCTCGACGAGCCCACCAACCATCTCGACATCGAGAGCCGCGAGGCGCTGGAGGACGCGCTGACCGAGTTCGAGGGCTCGGTGGTGCTGATCTCCCACGACCGGGCGCTGCTGGAGGCGGTCGGCAGCCGCACGATCGTGCTCGAGGACGGCAAGCTGACCAGCCACCCGAGCGGCTGGGCGGAGTACCAGCGGCGGCGCGACGAACGCGAGGCGGAGACCGACGCGGCGACGAAGGGCGCGGCGAAGAAGGAGAAGGCGTCAAACGGGAACGGCGCCGCGGCGAAGCGGCGCGACGGCAAGGCGGCCGAACGGGCGACGCGCAAGGCGGCGCGGCTGGAGGAGCGGATCGCGAAGGCGGAAGCCGACCTCAAGGCGGTCGAGGAGGAGCTCGCCGACCCCGCCGCCTGGTCGAGCCCGACCCGCACCGAGCGGGCGACCGCCAAGCACGAGGCGGCGAAGGCGGCGGTCGACGGGCTGCTGGCGGAGTGGGAGGCGGCGCAGGGCGCGGCCGAGGCGGCGGCGACGTAGATCGGCCGCGCGTCCGATCCGCGGGCGCCTCTCCTCAGAAGACGACGGTGCGGCCACCGTCGAGCAGCACGCGGTCCTCGAGGTGCGCGGTCACCGCGCGGGCCAGCACCAGCCGCTCGACATCACGGCCGATCCGGATCAGGTCCGCCACCTCGTCCGCGTGTCCGACCCGGACCACGCCCTGGTCGATGATCGGCCCGGCGTCCAGCTCCGGGGTCACGTAGTGGGCGGTCGCGCCGATCAGCTTGACGCCGCGCTCGTGGGCGCGGGCATAGGGTTCGGCGCCGACGAAGGCGGGCAGGAAGCTGTGGTGGATGTTGATCGCCGGCGCGCCCAGCGCTTCGAGGAACGCGGGGGAGAGGATCTGCATGTAGCGGGCGAGGACGAGCAGGTCGACGTCGTCGCCGATCAGCTCCAGGGCGCGGCGCTCGGCCTCGTCCTTGGTCTCGCGGGTGACCGGCACGTGATGGAAGGGGATCCCGACGGCCTCGACTTCGGCCCGCAGGTCTTCGTGGTTGGAGATGACGGCGACGATGTCACCGCCGAGGTGGTGGTTGCGCCGCCGCCAGAGCAGGTCGGAGAGGCAGTGGTCCTCGCGCGAGACCATCACCACGACCCGCTTGCGGCTCGCCGACTCGCTGAAGCTGTAGTCCATCTCGAAGGGCGCGGCGACCTCGCGCGCGAAGCGCTCCTCGAGCGCGGCGCGGTCGGCGGCGTCGGGCGAGTCGAAGACCATGCGCATGAAGAAGCGGCCCGCCGCGGTCGAGTGCTGGTCGACGTCGACGATGTTCAGCCCGGCTTCGGCGAGGAAGCCGGAGACGGTCGCGATCAGCCCCGGCTGATCGGGGCAGGCGAGCAGCAGGCGCGTGGTGTCGTCATCTGGAGTGATCAAGGGATCATGCCTATTCGGCGCCGAATCCGCTCTGTGGAGCCGATCGCCGGAAAACGCAGGATCGCATGGTGATGACCGTCACACACAGGCGCGTCATTGCCCGCAAGCGTTCACCGCTTGCTCACAGAACGCAAACATATCGCCGTGCTTGGCGTTGCCTTGGTCGCGCTGGCCTCGCCGGCCGTGGCCTCGGCCGCCCAGCACAAGGACGAAAAGCTTCCGCCGCGCGTGCGGCTCCGCGCCGACGCGCCTGTCTCGACCGCGAAGGCGACCGCCAATGCCATCGGCGACGCGGTGGCTGTCGACGGGCCGCTGCTCGACCCGGTCGACCGCTACAGCCGGCTGATCGCGGCGACGACGCAGCGCACCGAGCATCGTCAGAAGGTCCACGCGCGCAAGAAGCGCGAAGCACGGGAGGCGCGCGAAGAAGAAGAACGGTTCGCGCAGCTGCCGGGCGGCGTCTCGATCGAAACGCTCACGGCGATCGCCGCCTGCGAGTCCGGGGGCGACCCGGAAGCGGTCTCGGCCGACGGCACCTACCGCGGCAAATACCAGTTCGACCAGGGGACCTGGGAATCGGTAGGCGGCAGCGGCGACCCCGCCGCGGCGCCGGAAGCCGAACAGGACTACCGCGCCGCGCTCCTCTACTCCGAGGCCGGCTCCAGCCCCTGGCCGATCTGCGGCTGACCCACCAGCCCCGGCCCCATCCGCCCGGCCCGCCCGCCCGAGCGCGGTCGTCCTTTCGTCCCCGGCCCCGATCGTGGTCGTCCTTTGGCCCGGTAGACGGACTTTAGGTCGACCGCACTGGTGGGACCGGACCAAAGGTCGACCGCGCCGGCGGGGGGCGGGGCTACGATCCGGGCATGACGCCGGACGAGGTGAGAGAGATGGCCGAGGCCGGGGTTCCGGCACCGGACGCGAGCGGGCCGACCCGCAGGCCGCCGCGGGAGGCGATCGCCGAGGCGCACGTGCGGGCGCCGACGCGGGGCAACCGCCGGCTGGAGAGCTTCATCGACGCGGTCAACGGCGACGACCAGGTGCGCGGCTGGTGGTACATGGCCCAGGTCAACGCCGAGCGGCTCGGCATGTCGGACCACAGTTGGGTCCACATGCAGATCGTCCTCAACATTTCCCTGCGGCTGCTGCGCCTGCTGGTCAAAGCGGGGGTGGAGCCGGCGATGGTCGCCGACCACGGGATGCGCGACCGCGATGCCGAGGTGGTGGTCGCCGGCGGGGCGCTGCTGCACGACGTCGGCATGTCGATCCACCGTGCCGACCACGAGGAGTACTCGCTCTTCCTCGCCCAGAGCGCCCTCGACCGCCTCCTCGCCGGCGCCTACAGACAGCCGGAGCGCACTGTCGTCGAAACCGAGATCCTCCATTCGATCATCGGCCACCGCCGCCGTGGTGAGCCCTACACGGTCGAGGCGGGCGTCGTCCGCGTCGCCGACGCGCTCGACATGGCCCAGGGCCGCACCCGGATTCCGATCGAGACCGGCCACGAGGGCATCCACTCGATCTCCGCCGCGGCGATCGACGAGGTCCGCATCAGCGCCGGCGAGGACCACCCGGTGCGGATCGAGATCCAGCTCAACAACTCGGCAGGCATCTTCCAGGTCGACGACCTCCTGGCGACGAAGATCCGCGGCACCCCGCTGGAGGGCAAGGTCGAAGTGATCGCCGAGATCGAGGGCGAGACCGAGAAGCGCCTGCTCAGCGGGTTCCGGCTGGCCTGAGGTCAGCCGGCGCCTCGGGGAGGTTGCCGGCTGGGGCTTGGGGGAGGGGCGGGGCCGCGGGCTGGGCCGGGGGGAGGGGCCAGGCCCCGCAAGCTGGCGCCCGGGTAACGGACGCGCCCCTCTCGCCACGGCCCGGGCA
>CALCIA010000118.1 GCA_937907435.1 uncultured Actinomycetes bacterium | reverse complement strand
AGCCTGCCAGGACCCCCATGAGGAGCCCAGGACACCCGCACCCGCCACCTCGGACAGCCCCCGGCGCACCGCGGCCGCAAGGCCCGCGGTGCGCCGTCCCGCCGACTACTTCCCGGCGCGGTGCCCCTTGTTCTTGTGCGCCTTCTTGTTGCCGCAGCCGTTGGTGATCTGCGGCCGCAGGTGGAGTTGGTCGCCGTTCTGGGCGGTGAACAGGGCGCTGGCCTGCTGCTTCTTGCGGCAGGAGTTTTCGGAGTTGATGAGCAGGCCGTACTTCTTGCCGCCCTTCATCCGGAGTTCGAAGCGGCTGACCGGGGCGTCGGGCACCACTTCGAAGGTGTTGCGGACGCCCTTGTTCTTGCCGGAGTCGACCCGGCCCACCAGGAGGACGCGGAACTGGCCATTGAGTTCGGCGACCAGGGCGGGCAGCTTGTAGCCGTAGCCGCCGACCAGGTAGACGTTGCCCTCCAGGGGCTTGTCGAGCAGCGGCGTCCAGGCCTTGGCGTAGCCGTAGACCGAGCTCTTCGGGCAGTTGCCCGCCAGCAGGACCGGCTTGGTGCAGGTCTTGTTGAGGTTGCCCTGGTCGAGGAACTCCGAGTGCGGCAGGCCGACCTGGGCCCGCGCGATGTTGGCGTACTTGCCTTCCTTCGGGTAGGTCACGACCGCCTTCAGCGCCGGGTGGCCGGTGCGCTTGGTCGAGCCCTTCAGCTGCAGCTTCAGCTTCGGCTGGAAGGCGAGCGCCTTGCAGGAGCCGACCTGGAAGCGGTTGGACACCGAGGCCGCCCCGCCGAGGGCGGAGAACACGGTGCCCCCGATCGAGGTCGGTTCGCAGTTGGTCGGGTTGCGGGTGAAGCTCGGCCGGTCGAGGCTGACCTTCACCTCGCGCAGGTCGAGCGGGATGCCGTCGAGGATCGTCGGCAGCCGGTCGCTCTTCGCGCTCACCTGCGTCGTGATCGGATCGACGTTCAGCGCCGTCCTGACGACGACGGTGCCGAGGTCGAATGGTCCGGCCACAGCCGGCGTGACGACCACCAGCGAGATCGGCGCGCCCTTGTAGGGGCCGGCCAGGTAGGCGTTGCCGCTGACCTGGTACGGCTGCGAGCCGGCGCCGGCGGCGACCTGCACGGTGCCGATCCGCGAGGCGGACGGACAGCTCGGGCTCGCCTGCTCGGCGCGCCCGCTCTTGTTCGCCGCCGCGGCGATCGCCGCATCGGAGCAATAGGGGACGCCGGCGAGCCGCGCCAGCAGGCC
This sequence comes from uncultured Actinomycetes bacterium, assembly GCA_937907435.1. GTDB lineage: Bacteria > Actinomycetota > Thermoleophilia > Solirubrobacterales > 70-9 > VAYN01. The sequence goes on along the minus strand of CALCIA010000118.1, from coordinate 8,939 downwards.
CTTGGGCAGGTCGACGTTCAGCGCACCGAAGCGCTGCGAGCCGTCCTGGCGGGAGATCCGCACCACCATCGGCGATTCGGCGCCGGCTTCGGTGAGGACGCTGCCCGCTTCGAACTGCGGCTGGTTGGGTTCACTCGCTTCGCCGCCGGCGCAACCGCCGCCACCCGCGCCGCGGTCGACGGCGAAGGAGTCGACGACGTTCGCGTCCGGAATCGCCGGCGAGCCCCACGGCACCAACTGCGCCGCGGTCGTGTAGCTGCCGCAGGCCTGCGGCGTCTTCAGCGCCGCCTGCGGGCCGCCGAAGAACCGCATCCGCACGTCTTCGAACGGCAGCTGCGGGTTTTCACGGACGCTCACGGTCAGCTGACCGGTGTTCGGATCGGTGTCGATCCGCCCGGGGAGCTTGATCGTGATCCCGGTCTTCGGGTCGTTGACCGCCACGTACATCGCCAGCAGCGTCCCGAACGGGTTGCTGTGCGGCGTGGCGACGTAGATCGAGCCCGGCATCGGGTGGTCGAGCAGCGGCGATTCGATTTCCACCGTGCCGATCTTGGCGTTGTCGGGACAGCCGGCCGGGCTCGGATCGCCGAGGCCGACCTGCGCTTCGCTGCAGGCGCCGAGCCCGGCGGCGCTCGCCGGGTTGACGACCAGCCCGGGCGGCAACTGCACCCGCGCTTCCTTCAGCGCCCCCGACACGAGACCTTCGGGGTCGGTGTTCTGCGGCAGGTGGAGGTCGACGTCGAGCCCGGTCGGGCTGTCGGCTTCGGTCGTCTGCGGCCGCAGCGAGAGCGAGGGCGAGAACGGCACCCGTTCACAACCGGTCCAGGTGGTCGGCGCCGAGAGCGCCGTGAACTGGAGGCCCGGCCGCTGCCAGAAGCCGCCGGTGGCGCTCGAGGTGAGCGGCGAGCCGCAGGTGGTCGGGTTGTCGATGAACGGGAGCCGCGCCGAGCCCGATTCGTTGTTGTCAGCCGGCACGCCGTAGAACATCGTCTCCGAGCTGAAGATCAGCCCGGCCTGCGAGTTGGGGCCGACCGCGACCGTCAGCCCGTAGTCGCCACCGCTGCGGACCTTCGCCCGCAGGATCACGTTGACGGTCAGCACCTTGAAGCCGAACTGGGCGGGCACGCCGTCCGGCACCGCCAGGTTGTAGACCGGCAGGTTGAAGAACAGCGGCAGGTACGCGAAGGCGGGGTTGTAGGGGCCCGCGATCGCCATCTGGATGTTCTCGGTGCCGACGATCGTGTCCGCCGGGCATTGGCCCGAGTTGAAGAGGCCGATGCTGCAGGTGCGGGCTGCCATCGTCGAGCCGATCAGCCCCGGCGGGGTTTCGATTTCGATCTCGCGCAGCGAGCTGCCTGCGGGTTCGACCAGTTCGGGGCCGCCCGGTTCGGTGCGGCGCACGGTGTTCAGCTGGAAGCCTGCGGTGGCGTTCGGATGGGCGCCCGCCTGGTTGGTCGAGGTGGCCGAGAAGAAGCTGCCGGGCACGACGCCCGGGGCGGCGTCCCCACCGACCGGCGTCTGCGCCGCGCCGGCGACCGTTTCCGGCGCCCCGCCGCCGGCGACCGTCACCCGACTGGCCAGCGTGCCGCCGGCGGTCGCGGAGACGTCGACGAAGACCTGGATGACGAACTGTTCACCCGGTTTCAGCGCCGTGGTGCTGGTGCAGGTGACGGTGGTTCCCGCCTGGGCGCAGGATCCGGCCGGAGACAGGCCGACCTTGATCGAGGCCTGGAGGAAGGTGACCGCGGCTTCGGGCGGAAGTTCGACCGTCACCGTGGTGGTCCCGGTCGTGGGGGCGCCGCCGACGTTGGTCGCCAAGGCCAGGAAGCTGTCGTTTTCCTCCCCCGGCTTGAAGTTGGTCGGCATGCTCGACATCGAGGTGACCCAGCTCGGGCCGCCGGGCGCCCCCGGCACGAGGGCGGCCGCCGCCGTGCCGGTCCCGGCCAGCAGGCACCCGAGCGCGGTGGCCATCGCCACGACCATCGCCAGCGCCCGGCGCGCCCCACTCCGCCCCGCGAACTTACTCGTCATCTGCTCGTCCCCTCTGCTCCTGGTCGTCGGTTCCGTCCCTGCCCTGCCCAGCAGCCGCCTCACTTGCCGGCCCTCCGGTTGGTGCCGGCGGTGCAATGCGGCTTCGGCGCCTTCTTGGCGTGCTTCTTTGCCGCCCGCCGATTCCGCACCTGTGCCGCCCGCGCGCTCTGCGTCCGGGCAGACTTGTGGTGGGCGCGGCGGCCGTGGTGCCGTGCCTTCTTCTTGGGCTTGTGCGGCTTCACGCAGCGAGCGGCCGGCTTCACGTTCCCTTCACCGGCATAGGAGTTGGTCGTCGCCTGGGGCGTGGTCGACGGCGAGGCTTCCGAGCCGCGGCAGCCCGTGCCCTCGCAGCTCGACTGGGCGGTCTCCTGCTGGGAGGCGATGCCGCCGTCGATGCGGGCGTCGTAGACCTGCAATTCGGTGCTGGTGTCGATCGGCAGCAGCGCCACTTCGCTGGCGAAGAAGACGTCGCTGCCGTCCGCCGACATACCCTCCAGCACGGCACCGACGGGGTCGGTGCCGGAGGAGACGAGGAACACGCAGCCACCCGAGCGGGCGCTGTAGGTCGAGCTCGCCGTCGTGCAGCTGCCGGTGCCGGCGAGCTCCCACTCGTAGACGTCGATCTTGCCGTTGACGTCCGCGGGTACCAGCGCGTCTTCGGACGCGAAGACGGCCCGCGTGCCATCGTCGGACAGGTTGCGGATTTCGACGCCTTCACCCGACGCCGGGTCGAAGCGGGTTCCGGAACCGCCACCCAGGTGGAGGGCGGATTCGCCTTCGGGAGAGCTGCCGTCGGGCCGGCAGGAGAGGCAGTAGAACTTGCCGCTCGCCGGGTCATAGCGGTAGACCTCCGAGAGGCCCGCGTTTTCGTAGCCGCCGAACAGGTGCCCGGCGGTGATCTTCTTTTCGCCGGTGCCGATTTCGCGTTCGCCGAATTTGATCGTCGCTTCGCCGTTGGCCGTTTCGCCGTTGGCGACCATTTCTTCTCCCTGCACGATCCGCGCTTCGCCAGACGCCACCTGGGCTTCGCCGGCCGGGATTTCGCGCGGCCCGGCCTTGGTCGTGAACAGGTATCCGGTGCTCGGCGTGATCCGCGGTTCACCGTTCCGCGAGGAGCCCATCCCTTCACAGGCGATCGGCGCGATCGGGTGCATGGAGCCCCCCTGGAAGAGGCCGAAGCCGTTCTGGCCGCAGATGTAGAGCGACGTCAGGTCGCTCGTCGTGGCGTACACCTTCCCTTCGTTCAGCGGAGTGACGAACGAGAGCAACTTGGTGCCGAGGTCGAAGCGGTAGACGCCGCCCCCTTCCGGCGCCGCCGCCAGCAGCCGCGAGGTGCTGGAGAAGATCACCGAGCTGCCGTCCGGCGTGGCGGCGATGAAGGTGGCGCCGGTCGGGGCGCCTTCGCCGGCGCAGGCGCCGAACTGGCAGCGCGAGACGTCGACCGTGGTCGAGCCGTCGACGCGCACGTAGATCTGGCGCGTCCCGACGCGCGGGGCGGAGAAGTACGCGACCTGGCCGTTGGCCGAGACCGCCGTCTGGTCCACCGCGTGGCCCTGGTTGAAGAGGCCGTTGGCGTAGGGGTATGGCCCGCCGAATTCCGAGTAGAAGGCGGCGGCCGCCGATTCGGAGCGACCGGTCCCGGCGCCACCGGGGATCAGGTTGCCTTCGGAGTCGACGTTGACGACCCTCAGTTCGCCGTTGTGGCGTTCGTAGATGTTCGGCGCCGTCGAGCCGGCGGTCAGCGGGGCGAGCGACTGGGTGGTTTCGAAGAAGACCCGCGAGAGGTCGGCCGAGGCACCGCCGAAGGCGCTGTCGATCCGAGCGGTCTGGGGCAGGTTCGGCCCGTGGCTGATCCATTCCGCGCTGGGGCCCGGCATGAACCGGTAGAGGTCGCCGTTACCCGACTGGCTGATGTTCTGGTACGGCGCCTGGTCGAGCTGGTTGTACGGGTAGCGGGTCCCGAAGAGGATGCTCGAAAGGTCGCTCGCGACGCCCAGCGGGACCGGCTGGTCGTAGGGGCTGGGGACGCGTCCCGGGGTCGGCGGGTTGATCGAGGTGGTGGTCCAGCCGTCGGCGCCACGGTGGGCCAGCCACTGGCCCATGATGCTCGAGGCGGCTTCGTCGCCGAAGGCGTTGATCGTGTCGTAGGCGATCGCGTCGCCGTCGCCGCGGATCGCGTAGACGATGCTGATCCCGTTGCCGTTCATGTCGGGCGGTGAGACCATCTCGTAGGCGCGGCAGTCGGGCAGCTGCGCGCTGGGCCCCGCGCGGAAGCCTTCGTTGGCGCAGGCGGCGGCGTCGGCCGTGGGGGCGGAGGCGAGAACCGCGATCGCGGCCACCGCCAGCAGCCCGGCCAAGGCCAGACGCAGGTGCTCCTGCGGCCGACGGATCATGGCGATGGCCCAGGCCGTGGACCCAGCCGTGCGTTCAGCTCTCACGATGCGCTTCTCCTTGTCCTTGGTTTGCCGTCGGCGAACCGGTTGCTCCGTTGCTTGCGGCCGGCGCCTGAACCCGCGGCGCTGCTTGGGCGGGTGCGGGCGGAAGGTCACGGCCGCGGGGCCGGGATGCGGCCCCATCGCGACTGCGACCTTCCGCCCGGTACCGGACCCGGCGTCGCTTCCCAGGGTCAGCAAGCCTGACGCCTTGTTGCACTGCCGAGGTGCCCCGGCCAGGGAGTCCGAGGGCACCGGGCGTCGCCCGCACAGGGAGTACGGGCGAACGCCGTTCCACCGCCGCGGCAGAGGGCGCCACGACGGTGAAGTCGAGAAGATCGGTGGACGCGACGGCGCCCAGGTAGACGGTCCGGACCGAGGTGGATCGCCAAAGTCCGGGCCGCCTACCTCGCGCGCCGCACGGCGCCACCGGGGCGGACCTGCCCGGCGACGAAACGATCGTTGGAGCCTCTGCCGTCACACATCTCTCCTTGCGCTTGGCGATCGACGGCCCAGGACCTCTCCGGGCTCCCAGCCCCGGATGGCTCTTCCCCTGCGTCCGCGGATCGCGGTCTGTGTTCCCTTGGCCTCCTGTCGGAAGCTGTCGGGATTCTATGCACAAGTTCTAGGACAGATCAAGACAAGTCAATGGTTCCGATCCGGTAGGAGGGGACGGAGAGAGCCGGAAATCGGCCTGGGATGCGGGCTTTGGGACGACCAACGGACGGGGCCGGAAGGAGGCCGACCCGGGCGCGTTCGCATTTCTGTTCGCTATCCGGTCATTTCTGCGAACGCGCCCTGGCGGGTACGGGGCCGGGCGGGTAGGGGCCTGGCCCGCCGCCCGCCGGGCCAGGCCCGAGCCGCCTACCCGCTGACCGCCACCCGCCGCGCCTCGGCGGCGCCGAGGTAGGGCGTCAGGGCGAACTGGGCGAGGTCCGGCAGGAGGGCGGGGAGGCTCTCCGCCTGGCCGGCGCCGGCCTTGCGGCCGACCTGGGAGGCGATCGAGCCGATCAGGCCTCGCTCGGTGGTGGCCGGGAAGGTGGCGCCCTGGGGGGAGAGATTGCGGCCGGCGGCAAGGAAGGGGGCGAGGCGGGCGATCTGCTCTTGGTAGCGGCGGGAGACCGCGGCGCCGGCGACAAAGGGCTCGGTCAGGAGGAGGCGGGCGAGCTCCGGGGACGCGGCGAAGAAGTCGAGCGCGGCGGCGAGGGCGGCGCGCACCTTGAGCGGCCAGTCCTCCTCGGATTCGTAGGCCTCGGTGAGGCGCCCCGCGAGGAGGTCGACGGCAGCCTCGAAGGCGGCCAGGTAGCAGTCCTCCACGGACTTGAAGTATTTGTAGAAGGTGCGGGTGGTGACGCCGGCGGTTTCGGCGATGCCGGTGATCGTCGCCGCGTTGTAGCCGTGCTCGGCGATGATCCGGATCAGCGCCACCAGTAGGCGGCGGCTCTGGTTCTGGGCGACGAACTCGGGGGGCAGCCCGTGGCGGCCATGCGGAAGCCGCGCCAGCTCATCGGGCTGATCGGGCCTCTCTCCGGGTGGCTCGCTCGGCACGACAGGCAACGATATTGGCTTGGCCGGCTTTCTTCGAGCGCTGTCAGGCGGCGGCGGGCCCGCGGAAAGGCAGCAGCGCGAACTCCACCAGGGCCGGCCGCAATTGTCCGATCCGCTTCGGCTTGCCGGTGAGGAGCGCCTCGTAGAGCAGCCCGTAGAGCCCCGCCAGGACGGTCTGCTCGAGGTCGGCGGGTAGATCCTCCCCCGCGGCGGCCTCGCGGGCGCCCGCGAGGGCGCCTCGACGATCAGCGCCCGGGCGAGCGCCGGGCGCTCCGCGCAGAACGCCAGCAGCGCGCCGACGCCCGCCTCGACCCGACCGGCGGGGTCGTCGATCGGGGCGCAGGCGTCCACCACCGCCGCCTCCGCTTCCTCGAGACCGGCGTCGAAGGCGGCGAGGAAGGCGTCCTGCTTGGAGTCGAAGAGCTCGTAGAACTTCAGCTTGGCGACGCCGGCGCGCTTGATGATCGCGGCGACCGAGACGTCGCGATAGCCGCGCTCGGCGACCAGCTCGATGACCGCGTCGAGGATCCGCCGGCGCTGGTGGTGGAGGACGACCTCGCGGCGCAGCTCATGGCCGCCAGGAGCGAGCTTGCCGAGCTGGGTGAGCGATCCCTCCATCGCGACTGAGGATAGAGGCACGTACCGAAACCAATGCCTTTCCTTCACAGATCCGTGTAATATTCCACCGGTCAAAAGCGGGGTGAGGATGTTTTTCAGGGATTGATTTCAGGGATTCAGGGAGACGCCACGCAGTGAAGAGATTCGAGAGATGCGCCAGTCATAGGCAACCGTGCAGTCCGCTCGTCGAGAGCCTCGATCATGGCGATCACCAGAACTGAGATGGGGTCGACGACGCGCGAGCGGCTGCTCGAGACAGCGTTGGCCGCGCTCGGCGAGGACGGGTCCGAGGCCCTGGACGCCGCCCGGCTGGCAGCCCGGGCGGGCGTGACCGAGGACGAGCTGGTGGCCGAGTTCACTGACCTCGACGCCTGTCTCGACGCGGCCTACGAGCAGTTCGTCTCCCGGCTCGGCGACGCCGTGCGGAACGGCTGCGAGCGCGGCCGGGCGCGGGCCGGCGGCACTCCCGCCGAGGACTGGTCCGCGGGCGTGCGCGGCGGTCTGGAAGCGCTGCTCGCCGAGCTCACCGCGAGCCCGGCGCGGGCGGTGGCCCTGGTCAGGGCCTACCCCGCCCTGGGCGCGCCGCGGCGCCTCCGCTACGAGGCCTTCGTCGCCGACCTCCCGCCGCTACTGACCGAAGGCAGGAAGTTCGCCGCGGCGAGCGGCGCGGCGCTGCCGGGCGAGGTCGAGCTGCTGGCGGTGGGAGCGGCGGAGGCGATCGTGTTCGATGCGGTCGAGTCGGGGCGGGCGGCGGCCCTGGCGGAGATGGCGCCGGCGGTCCTCTTCTCGCTGCTGGTGCCGTTCATCGGCGCGAGCGCGGCCGCGGCGGAGATGGAGAAGGTGGGTGGCGGTCCGTGAGCGGCGAGCGGCGCCCGGGTCCTCGACACCGATCCGCGCAAGCGTTGCCGGCGAGGCGGCGGAGTGGAAGGCTGCCGGGCGATGGGAACCCGGGGAGCTGACCCGCCCGAGCGCCGGGCGACGGGCGCCGCCACGCTGGCGCCGCCCACCGAGCGCGAACGGCTGATCGCGGCGATGGCGGCGAGCTGCGCGGCGCGCGGCTACGCGGCGACGCGGATCGCCGACGTCACCGCCGCGGCCGCCGTCGGCGAGAACAGCTTCGAGCAGCACTTCGCCGGCAAGGCCGAGTGCGCGCTGACCGCGTTGAACGAGACGCTCGCCGAAGTGACACGAGTCGTCGCCGCGGCCAGCGGTCCCGAGCGCGCCGACTGGGAGAAGCTGCTCGGCGGGCTGCGGGCGCTGCTCGAACTGCTGGCGGCGCGTCCCTCGGCCGCCCAGCTCGCCTGCGCCGAGGCGCGCCAGTCGATGCCGCCCGAGGCCTACGCCCTCTATGCATCCGGGATCCGGGTGCTGGTCGCGATGCTCGACCGGACGCGCGCCTACGCGAGCGTCACCGCGCCGCCCAGCGCGACCCGCGCCGCGATCGGCGGCGCCGAGGCTCTGATCCGCCGCGAACTGCTCGCCGGGCGAGCGGAGCGGCTGCCGGAACTTCTGCCCGACATCGTCTACGGACTGTTGGTGCCCTATCTCGACCAGCAAGAGGCGCTCCGTTACGCGGAGCTGGCCAGGGAGAGAGTGAACGAAGGTGGGGTGAGATAGAGGTGGATCGGAATGAGTGCCGTGGTGCAACCCGAGCGCCGTCGCCTGTTGGTGGCGATGCTCGAGGAGTTGGTGGAGAAGGGATACCCAGGGACTGAGGTCGAGGGGGCCGCACGGCGAGCCCACCTCCAGGGAACGGAGTGGTCGGCCTGGTTCGCCGACAAGGACGCCTGCCTGTTCGCGGCTTTCGAACAGCTGGGATGGGAGTTGCGCGAGGCGATTCGCCAGGGCTGCGTGGCGGGTGAGGACTGGCCGACCCGGGTCGCCGGCGGCCTACGCGCGCTCCTCGCGGCGCTGGCGGCGCGGGCCTCGCTGGCCGAGGCACTGGCGCGCAGCTTCCCGGCGATCGGCCCGGCGGCGCAGGCGCGCTACCAGGAGTTCGTCGAGAGCCTCGCGCCCCTCCTCACCGCGGGCCGCGACCCGGCCATCGACGCCGATCTGCCCGCCGAGGTCGAGCTCCTCGCGATCGGCGCCGGCGAGGCCCTCGTCTTCGAGGAGATCTGCGCCGCCCGAACCACCGACCTGCCCGCCCTGGCCCCGGAGATCCTCTTCTCGGTCCTGGTCCCGTTCACCGGCGCCACCGAGGCAGCCGCGGCGATGGAGGCGGAGCGCCGGATGAGCGGGCAGCCGGCGGGGGCGGGCTGAGCGGGGGGGCGGGCGGGGGTTCGTGGTGCTGGCGCCCGTCCGAGGTGG
>CALCIA010000117.1 GCA_937907435.1 uncultured Actinomycetes bacterium | reverse complement strand
GTCGGTGTTGCACAACACGGGAGGAAGCGTGGAGATCTCGACATCTCTGTGACGAGGTCTGACTCCCGTCACGGATCCGTGCCACTCCCGGCGCACTCCCGTGACGCTCCCGCGGTCCCTCCACACCTTCCATACACCCGCCCCTCTCGCCACGGCCACAGCCTGCCCGGGCCGTGGCGAGAGGGGCGCGTCCGTTATCCGGGCGACAGCTTGCGGGGCTCCGTCCCTTCCGGGCGCCAGCTTGCGGGCCCTGGCCTGCGGGCCCTGGAGTCCTTCCGGGCGCCAGCCTCCCGGGCCCGTGGCCGGAGAATCCTGCGGATTGACGACTCGGGTCACTGGCCCGGGCGGTCGGGCTGGTGGGAAATCCGCATCCACCTCGCCGGGATCGGGCGGATGGCGGCGTGGCCGGGAGCGGGGAGAGTCGGAGCATGCTCTTCCCCGGAACGAGAAAGGCCCATCGATGAAGGATTCAGTGCTGATCGCAGGTGGCGGCGTCGCGGCGTTGGAGGCCGCGCTGGCGCTGCAGGACCTGGCGGGCGACCGCGCCGAGGTGACGATCTGCTCGCCGCGGCCGAACTTCGTCTACCGCCCGTACGCGGTCGGCGTGCCATACGGCGTCTCGCGCGTCACCACCTACTGGATGGAGCCGTTGGCCGCGGCGGCGGGCGCCCGCTACCGCTGCGACAGCATCGCCTCGGTCGACCGGGAGACGCGCCTGGCCGTCACCCACGACGGCGAGAGCATCCCCTACGGCGACCTGATCGTCTGCCCGGGGACCAAGCTGCTGTGGCCGGTGCCCGGCGCGATCACCTTCTGGGGGATCGCCGACGAGGGTGACGTTGGCAAGGTGATGCGGGAGATACGCGCCGGCACCAGCAGCCGCATCGCCTTCACCATGCCCTCGGCCGACAGCTGGGCGCTGCCGCTCTACGAGCTGGCGCTGCTCTGCCGGGCGCAGCTCGACAAGACCGGCGACGACGCCGAGCTGACGATCGTCACGCCCGAGGACGCGCCGCTCCAGATCTTCGGCCGCGGCGTCAGCGAGGGCGTCGCCGAGCTGCTCGCCGAGCGCCGGATCGAGGTCCGGACCGGCACCCATCCCGTGCGCTTCGAGGACGGCTTCCTGGAGACGGTCCCGGCGGGCCGCATCTCCTTCGACTGGGTCGTCAGCCTGCCCAAGGTCGAGGGCCGGCGGATCCGCGGCATCCCCCACGACCTCGAGGGCTTCGTCCAGGTCGACAGCCACTGCAAGGTGCTCGGCGGCGACCGCGTCTACGCCGCCGGCGACGTCACCAGCTTCCCGGTGAAGCAGGGCGGCATCGCCACCCAGCAGGCCGACGTCGCCGCCGAAGCGATCGCCGCGCGCCTCGGCGCCGACCTCACCCCGGCCGAGTTCGACCCGGTCCTGCACGGCGTCCTCTGGACCGGTACCGGCTCTCGTTACCTGCAGGGCTGGCTCTCCGGCGGCCACGGCGAAACCTCGACCATCTCCGACACCCCGCCCTGGGGCCCCGACCAAGGCAAGATCGTCGGCCGTTATCTGACCGGGTTCCTCGCCGGGGCGCCGGTCTAGCCGACCGTCATGACCGCCCGCCTGGTCGCGCCGCTCGCCGTCGTCGCCGTCCTCCTCACCGCGGCGCCGACGGCGGCGGCCGGCCGCTTCCAGCACGATCTCGGCCTGGTCGACGGCCACCTGCGGATCGCGATCGAATACGCGCCCGCGGAGCTCGGCGAAGCGCTGGGCTCGGCCGAACTCGTCTGCGGGCTCGGCGAACGCGCGCTCGCGGCCGGCGAAGCCGACCTCGCCGCCGCGGACTGGACGACGCTCGGCCAGCTGGTCGACCGGGTCGCGGTGCCCGAGTCGCGGCGGGTGGACGTCGCCTTCGCCAACGCCGACTCGCTGCTGGGCGACCTGCGCGGGCGCTACGAACGGCGCTGGGCCGGCGACGCGACCCACCTGCGCGAGCTGCGTCGCGGCGTCGCCTCGGCGCGGGCCGGGATCGCGACCGTGCGCGCCGCGGTCGCCGGCCTGACGACGCCCTTCGACCGCTGGAAGGCGCACGAATGCGTGGCGGCGACCCTCGGCGTCGCCACCACCTTGGGCCGGGTCCCGGCCGGACTGGAACGGATCAACAAAGGCATGCTCCGACTGTGGCGGCTGGCGCAGCTGCCGCCGCCCCGGGCCGAAGGGAGATGACGAGGGCCGAGCAGACGACGACGGCGTGACGACGGACGGGCGCCGCGGGCGCTGCTCACCGGGCCACCGGCTCCCGGTCGGTCGCGGGGCGGACGTTCGGCTCCAGGCGCTCGCTGCCGTAGAGGTAGGCACGCACCAGAGCCTCGGACGGGCTCGTCGCGGCGACCAGCTTGGCGCCGCAGTGGGTGCAGCGGTCCTGGTGGCCGGGCGCGCGGACCGCGACCACCCGGCAACGTGGACATTGCAGCTCGATCTCGCGTCCGATCCTCATGTGAGGAAACTAAGGTCGCCGGGCCCGCATGGCATCCGTGGAAGACCGCATGCGTGGTGAGCTTGGCCTCGGGGCGGGAGTCCACCCGCCCCGAGCGGCGATCAGCGGGAGACGTGGAAACAGGCCACGTCGTACTGCGACTTTTCGCTGTAGTGCTGGCCTCCGGTACCGCCATTTTCGCTGTTGATTTCGGGCTCGTTGAACGGCGAGCCCGGCGAGGACGAGGCGTGGCCGGGGGTGGTTCCACCTTCGGCCTCGATCGTCTGGCACGACTGGCTGGGCGGTCCCGTCCCATTCGGATTGCCGCTGCCGGCGAGGGCCGCCGGGGCCAAGACCCCGAGGGCGAGCACGCCGACGACAACGGCGATGAGCAACCGTCTCATGGTCCTCCTTTCCTTTGTGCCATGGCTTGCGGGTGTTACGGGACGGGCGTCCGACAGGTTCAGCGCGCCGCCGACCGATGCGCGGGCCGGGGGCGCCTCGGCCGGGTGGGTGAGGGGAGAGGGTCACGGAAGGGAGGAGAAGTGACGCTTCCACGCGCCTCCCGCGCCCATTCGTCCCCGAAGCGACGATCCCGTGACCACGCGTTCGCAGTTTCCCGTCCTATGTACGGGAAAGTGCGAACGCGCCCGGAGGGATCGGCCAACGGCACCCGTTATGCGTCAGCCGGCAAGCACCGCGCGCGCCTGGCGAGCCATCTCGAGGTCCTCGCGGGCGGCGACGAGGACCACGGCGACCCGGGCGTCGGGCGGCGAGAGCAGCGAATCGGGTGCCCCGCGAGCGTTCGCCGTCCGGTCCAGCGCGACCCCGAGGAAGGCCGTGGCCGCGCAGGCGCGCTCGCGCACCGCGGCCGAGTTCTCGCCGACGCCGCCGGTGAAGACGAGCGCGTCGAGGCCGCCCATCGCCGCCGCCATCGCCGCGATCGACGCGCCGAGCCGGTGGATGTAGACGTCGAGCGCCAGGCTCGCGCGATCCTCGTCATCGGCGGCGCGGGCGACGACCTCGCGCATGTCCGCCGTCCCCGCCAGGCCGAGCAGGCCCGCCTCGCGGTCGAGCGCCCGCTCCATCTCCTCCGGCCCGAGGCCGCGCCGGAGCTGCAGCCAGAGCAGCAGCCCCGGGTCGACCGAGCCGGCCCGCGTCGCCATCACCAGCCCGTCCAGCGGCGTGAAGCCCATCGTCGTGTCGACCGAGCGACCCGCGGCGACCGCGGCCAGGGAGGCGCCGGCGCCGAGGTGGGCGGTGACCAGGCGCAGGTCCTCCGGTGCCGCCCCCAGGAGCGCCGCGGCGCGCCGGCTCGCGTAGGCGTGGGAGAGGCCGTGGAAGCCGTAGCGGCGCAGCGGCGTCCCGTCCTCGTCCCAGTCGGCGGGCAGCGCGTAGGTCCGCGCGGCGGCGGGAAGGTCGGCGTGGAAGGCGGTGTCGAAGCAGGCGACCTGGGTGAGGTCCGGGGTTAGCTCGGCAAGCGCGCGCATCGCCCTCACCGCCTGCGGGTTGTGCAGCGGCGCCAGGTCCGCCAGGCGTTCGAGCTCCGCCTCGACGCCCGCATCGACCACGGTGGCGCGGTCGAGCTCGGCGCCGCCATGGACCACCCGGTGCGCCGCCGCGTCCGGCGCCGGCCCCTCGGCGAGCATCCGCCGCAGCTCCTCGCGGAGCGCCGCCGCGTCGTCCCCGGGCGCCCCGTCGCGCGTCGCCACCACCTCGTCGCCGGGGCCCAGCAGCCGCAGCTTCAGGCTCGAGGAGCCGGCGTTGACCGTGAGGATGTGGAGCCCGTCCGTCACCCCGGCGGCGCCAAGGACCATTCGCGGACCTCGGGCATGTCCTCGAGGTGCTCGCGCACGTAGGAGTGGTGGCGGGCGAGCATCGCGTGGCAGTGGGCCTCCAGCTCGGCGGCCCCGGCGGGCGTGCGCGGCGCCCGCTCCAGCGCCATCAGCGCCAGGTGATACCGGCTCATCCCGTTCAGCACGACCATGTCGAACGGGGTGGTCGTCGTCCCCTCCTCGCTGAAGCCGCGGACGTGGAAGCGGCCGGGGTGGGGGCGGCCGTGCAGCACCTGATGGAGGGCGCGGGCGTACCCATGGAAGGCGAAGACGACCTCCAGATCGCGGCCGAAGAGCTCGACGAAGTCGTCCTCGGGGAGGCCGTGCGGGTGGGCTTCGCGAGGGAAGAGCGCCATCAGGTCGACGACGTTGACGACGCGCACGCCAAGGTCCGGGGTGTGGCGCCGCAGCAGGTCGGCCGCGGCGACGATCTCCATCGTCGGGATGTCCCCGGCGGCGGCGAGGACGATGTCGGGGTCCTCGGCGGCGCTCCCCGCCCAGTCCCAGCGCGAGGCGCCGGCCCGCGCGTGCGCGACCGCCGCCGCGTAGTCCAGGTACTGCAGCTGCGGCTGCTTGTCGATCACGATCAGGTTGACGTAGTCGCGGCTGCGCAGGCAATGCTCGGCGACCGTGAGCAGGGTGTTCGCGTCGGGCGGGAAGTAGATGCGCACGACCTCGCCGCGCAGGCTGATCATCGTGTCGATCAGCCCCGGCCCCTGGTGGCTGAAGCCGTTGTGGTCGTTGCGCCAGCAGGTCGAGGTGAGCAGCACGTTCAGCGAGCCGACCGGTGCCCGCCAGTCGAGCCGCCGCATCTCCTCCAGCCACTTGGTGTGCTGGATCGCCATCGAGGCGGAGACCATCGCGAAGGCCTCGTAGGTGGCGAAGAGGCCGTGGCGGCCGCTCAGCAGGTAGCCCTCGAGCCAGCCCTGGCAGTTGTGCTCGGAGAGGACCTCCATCACCCGGCCCGCGGGGGAGACGTGCTCGTCGCCGGGCGCCGCGTCGATCAGGCAGCGGTCCTCGACCTCGAAGACGGCGCCGAGCCGGTTCGAGTTGGTCTCGTCGGGACAGAAGAGGCGGAAGTTGGCCGCCGCCGCGTTCTCGCGGTAGACGTCGCGCAGCAGCTCGCCGAGCCGGCGCGTCGATTCGGCGCGCTCGGTGCCGGGGCTCGCGACCGCGAGTGCGTAGTCGGCCGGCTCCGGGATCGCCAGCGGGACCAGCCGCCGGCCGCCGTTCGCGTAGCTCGTCGCGCCCATGCGCTGCTCGCCGCGCGGGGCCACGGTGGCGGCGGCGCCGCGCAGCCGTCCCGCCTCGTCGAAGTGCTCCCGCGGCCGGTAGGAGCGCATCCACTCCTCCAGCATCGCCAGGTGCTCGGGGTCCTCGCGCACCCGGCCGAGCGGCACCTGATGGGCGCGGAAGGTGCCCTCGACCTGGACCCCGTCGACCACCTTCGGCCCGGTCCAGCCCTTCGGCGTGCGCAGGATGATCGCGGGCCAGCGCAGCTGCGAGGTGCCGGCGGCCCGCGCCGCGCCCTGGATCGCGGCGATCGCCGCGCGGCATTCGCCCAGCGTCGCGGCGAAGTCACGGTGGACGGCGCGCGGGTCCGTGCCGCCGACGAAGTGGGCGGCATAGCCGTGGCCGGCCAGCAGCGCCGCGATCTCCTCCTCGCTCGCCCGTCCAAGCACGGTCGGCCCGGAGATCTTGAATTCGTTCAGGTGGAGGATCGGCAGGACGGCGCCGTCGCGGGCCGGGTTCAGATAGCGGACCCCCTTCCAGGAGCCCTCCAGCGGCGCGGTCTCCGCCTCGCCGTCGCCGACCACGCAGGCGACGATCAGGTCGGGGTGGTCGAAGGCGGCGCCGAAAGCGTGGACGAGCGCGTAACCGAGCTCGCCGCCCTCGTGGATCGACCCCGGCGTCGGGACGCTGACGTGGCTCGGAATGCCGCCCGGCGTCGAGAACTGGCGCACCAGGCGCAGCAGCCCGGCTTCGTCGGCGGACACCTCCGGATAGACCTCCGAGTAGGTCCCCTCGAGGTAGACGTTGGCGACCACGGCCGGCCCGCCGTGCCCGGGCCCGGCGACGAAGAGCACGTCGTCCCCGGTCGCCCTGATCATGCGGTCGAGCTGGGCGTAGATCAGGTTCAGCCCTGGCGACGTCCCCCAGTGGCCGAGCAGCCGCGGCTTGATGTGCTCGGGCCGCAGCGGCTCGCGCAGCAGCGGGTTGGCCTGCAGGTAGATCTGCCCGACGGTAAGAAAGTTCGCCGCCTCCCAGTAGGCGAGCAGCGCATCAAGCTCCGCCTCGTCCGGCGCGGGGAGCGAGGTAGACCGTGGCGCGGTCGACATGTGACGTGGTTTAGCGCATCGGGCGTGGCGGGGCCAGCGGCGCCGGTATCGGTGGAAAGCCGCAGGGGGAGTGCGGTGCCGTCCCGATTCGCGGCGCTCCCGGCCCTGGGACGGTGGGGGTATGACCATCACGCGCACGCCTTATGCCCAGACTTCCGTCCAAGAGCTGATCGACCTGACCGGCCGCACCGCGATCGTCACCGGCGGCGCGATGGGGATCGGCCTCGGGATCGTCGGCCGCCTGCGCGAAGCGGGAGCCAACGTCGTCGTCGCCGACCTCGACCGCGAAGCCGCCGAAGCGGTGGTCGCCGGGCTCGACGGCCAGCGGCCGGGCGGGGCGCTTGCGGTGCCCGCCGACGTCAGCGATCCGGACGGCGTCGAGCGGCTGGTCGCGAAGGCCGTCGACACCTTCGGCGCCCTCGACATCCTCGTCAACAACGCCGGCATCTACCCCAACGTGCCGCTCGCCGAGCTCGACCTCGACACCTTCCGCCGCGTCATCGACGTCAACCTCACCGGCCTCTACCTCTGCACCAAGGCCGCGGCGGAGCGGATGATCGAGCAGGGGACCGGCGGCCGGATCGTCAACATCACCTCGATCGACGCCCTCCATCCCTCGATGGTCGGCCTCGCCCACTACGACGCCTCCAAGCACGGCGCCTGGGGCTTCACCAAGAACGTCGCCCTGGAGCTGGCGCCGCACGGCATCAGCGTCAACGCGATCGCCCCCGGCGGCATCAAGACCCCAGGCATCGGCGACGCCGACGAAGCGGACCTCGAAGCCTTCGCGCAGATGATCCCGATGGGCCGCCTCGGCGACCCCGACGAGATCGGCCGCGCCGCCCTCTTCCTCGCCTCCGACCTCTCCAGCTATATCACCGGCGCCCAACTGGTCGTCGACGGCGGCCGCCTGCTGCGCTGAGCGGGGCGGATAGCTGCCGCCCCGATGTTGATGGGCCGAAAACTAGCCCTATAGACGTAGTTTTCGGCCCATCAACATCGGGGGTGCGTGGCCCGGTCGAGCTGGCGCCCGGATTACGGACCCGCCCCTCTCGCCACGGCCCGGGCAGGCTGTGGCCGTGGCGAGAGGGGCGGGTGTGCGGAAGGTGTGGAGGGACACTCGCGGGATGGCGGACGGAAGGGCGACGGAACCGTGACGGGAGTCAGACGTCGTCACGAAGATGCCGAGAACTCCTCACTTCCTCCCGGATCTCCCATTGATCAAGGATCTCCGTGTGGAGTTTTGGTCGCTCAGCGACCAAAAGT
>CALCIA010000116.1 GCA_937907435.1 uncultured Actinomycetes bacterium | reverse complement strand
ACACGCAGCGCGTAGGTCGGTGTTGGACAACACGGGAGGAAGACCGGAGTTCCCGACATCTCCGTGACGAGGTCTGACTCCCGTCACGGATCCGTGCCACTCCCGTCGCGCTCCCGTGCCACTCCCGGGCACGATTCCTCCACACCTTCCGCACACCCGCCCCTCTCGCCACGGCCACAGCCTGCCCGGGCCGTGGCGAGAGGGGCGCGTCCGTTATCCGGGCGACAGCTTGCGGGGCCCCATCCCTTCCGGGCGCCAGCCTGCGGGCCCCCGTCCCTAATACGGCTCCTGTTCCGCGAAGATCCGTCTCGGGTTCTCGATCAGCATCGTGTCGATTTCGGCCTGGCTCACCCCGCGGCTGAGGAGGGCCGGGACGACTTGGCGGGCGACGACGCTGAGGTCGCTGGTGGTCAGGTATTCGGTGCCCTCCGGCAGGAGCTTGTAACAGACACCGTCGTGGGAGAGGAGGAGCTGCTGGACGTAGCCGCGTTCGAGCAGTTGACAGGTGATGTCGACCCGCTCCTCGACCCCGATCCAGGAGTAGGCCGGGTTCGAATAGCCGAAGCGATCGAGGCCGACGTAGCTGCCGCGCTCGATGATCGCCGAGATGTACTCGACGTCGGTCGAGTCGCCGCAGTGACCGATCACGACCCGGCCGAGGTCGACGCCCTCGCTCTCGAACACGTCCTGTTGGACCAGGCCGACCTTGGTGGTCGCCAGGGTGTGGGTGGAGATCGGCACTCCCGTGCGGCGGTGGGTCGTCGACGCGATCCGCAGCATGATCTCGTTCGCCTTGTCCATCGTCGGATCCGTGCCGACCTTGATCAGGCCCGCGCGCACGCCGGAATCGCCGATGCCGACCTCGATGTCGTGGACGAACATCTCTTCGACCTGCTCGGCCGAGAATCCCCACGACGCGAGGCCGACCGCGGCCTTCATGTCGGTCGGCAACGGGAGCAGCGGGTGCACCCCGGTCGAGACGATGACCTTCACGCCGGCGCGGTCGGCGGCCTCTTTGATCAGCGAGGCATCGCGCCCGATGTTGGGCGTCGTCAGGTCACAGACCGTGTCCACGCCGTGGGCGCGGGCGTCTTCGAGCGTGGCCACGGCCCGGTCGACCGCCTTGGCGCGATCCCACAGGTGCGGCCAGTGCTCGTACAGGCCGACGGACAGCACGAAGAGGTGCTCGTGCATCAACACCGACCCGAGGTCCGAGACCGGAGTCTGCCCCGCGGTCGTGCTCACCAGCTCGCCGCTCACAGGTCCACCACCACGCTGCCGAGGGGATCCACGGTCGCCCGCTGGGTCTCGGCTCGCAGGACCAAGGTCGTGTCCATGAACTCGACGATGGCCGGGCCGGCGATCTCCATGCCGGGTGACAGCGCCTGGCCGTCGTACACCGGTGTTCGCACCGGGTCGATCCCTCGCTCGTAGAAGATCACGTCGCGCTCTCCCTTCTGGGTCGGGGTCCCCCCCGAGCCGTCGGACTCCGCCAGCTTGAAACCGCCGAGCGACGCCCTCGCGCGCACGCGCATGGACGTCATCACGTGTTCGGCCCCGGCGTAGGAGCTGCCCTCACCGAACAGTCGCTCGTACTCCTGCTCGAAGGCATCGACCAGATCCGCGATCGCCGCCTCGTCGTATACCCCGTCGGGAGCGTCCACCTCCACCTCGTGGACCTGGGTCGAGTACCGCATGTCGGTGAAGCGCTGCACCCGCACGTCGGTGGCGGGCACTCCCTGCCCGGCCATGACCGCGAGGGCCTCGGACTCCAGGCGCTCCCAGGAGCGGTTGACCTTGTCGATGTCGAACGGCTGGTCCATCAGCGCCGGCATCTCGCGGATCACGACCGCCTCCGAGGATGCCGCGCCGAGCGCCGACCAACCGGCGGCGATGTCGCTCAGCGGCATCACGATGCGGCGGATGCCGAGCTCGCGCGCCAGCCCCGTCGCGTGCACGGGGCCGCCGCCGCCGAACGCGTACAGCACGTGCTCCCTCGGGTCGTAACCCTGCTGCACGCTGGCCACCCTGATCGCGTCGGCCATCTGGCTGTCGCAGATCCGCGCCGCGGCCGCGGCCGTCGCCTCCGCCCCCAGGCCGAGCGGCGCCCCGGCGCGCGCCAGCGCGTCGCGGGCGGCGTCGACGTCGAGGCTGATCTCGCCGCCGAGGAAGTAATCGGGATTCAGGTACCCGAGCACCAGCCCGGCGTCGGTAACGGTCGGCTCGGTGCCGCCGCGACCGTAGGCGACCGGCCCCGGGCGGGCGCCCGCGCTCTGCGGTCCGACCGCCAGCGAGCGGCGATCCTCGTCGTAGCGCACGATGCTGCCGCCCCCGGCGCCGATCGACCGCACGTCCAGCGTGGGCACGAAGTAGGCGTACTGGCCGAGGCGGGTGGTCGGGCGCCGAAGCGGCTGGCCGGCGCGGATCACGCCGACGTCGAACGTGGTGCCGCCCATGTCGCCGGAGATCACGTTCAGCGCCGCCGAATCGCCCCTGGAGGCCGCCGCGGAGCGGGCGAGCGCGCCCGCGCCGATCACGCCGGCCACCGGGCCCGAGCCCATCGTGAGGATCGGGAGCCGGCGCGCGTACCCGGGTTCGATCACGCCGCCGGCGCAGGTCATGATGTGCAGCGGGTTCGCGTAGCCCGCCTTGCTGAGCTCACCCTCGAGCGCCTCGAGGTAGGTCGCCATCGCCGGGCCGATGGCCGCGTTGATCACCGTCGCGACCGTGCGCTCGTACTCGCCGGTCCGCGGACTGACCTCCGCCGAATTGGTCACGAACGCGTGCGGCGCCTCGTCGCGGACGATCTCGGCGAGCGCGATCTCGTGGTCAGGATTCACCACCGACCAGAGCAGACAGATCGCAAAGGTTTCGACACCTTGGGCGAGCAGGCCGCGAACCGCCTCCCGACACTGCTCCTCGTCCATCTGGACGATCACCTCGCCGTCGAAGGCGACCCGCTCGTCGATCTCGGCGATCAGGTGCTTGGGGACGATCGGATCGGGCTTGCGGTGTGCGGCGACGTGGGCGATCTCCGTCGGTGACATCCCCCACAGCCGCCCCCCGGACTGCATGATGAAGATGCTGTCCCGCGTGCCCCGCGTGGTCAGCAGGCCGACCTTGGCCGTGCGGTTCTCCACCAGGGCGTTGGTGCCGACGGTGCAGGCGTGGTAGATGGCGTCGGCGTTGCCGACCAGGTCGCCGAAGCTCATCCCCATCCGCTGGGCGGCCGAGCCGAGCGAGTTCATGAAGCCCTGCTCGAAGTCGGGCGGGGTGGACTGCTCCTTGCCGATCGCGACGGTGCCGGACTCGTCCACCACGATCGTGTCGGTGAAGGTGCCACCGATGTCGACGCCGATCGTCTGCCCACGGCGGCCGGACGCGTTGTTCGAGCTGTTGTTCATCGGTCGTTCTCCAGGTCATCGTCAGAGCGACGTAGGGTTATCTCGGGCAGCGCGGGCTCGTCGGGCCGCGCGACCTCGGTCGAGGCGATCACGCCACATCCCGGACAGCAGTACTGGCGGAACACGATCGTGTCGTCGAGGAAGAGGGCCGGATCCACACCCCGTGGGATGTCCTCCGGCGACCCCTCGTGGACCAACATCCCCTGCTTGAAGTTGCCGGTGTGATCCGACAGCGTCGTTTCGCAGTGGGCGCAGGCGAGGACCCGGTGGTAACCCGCGTCGCGGCTGACCACGTTGTCCTGGATCGCCTGCGGCGGCTCGCCCGACGCCGGGGTGGTCAGCTCCCGGGCCGAACCGGTTTCCCCGGGGAGATCGGCGGCCGGCATCCACTCGAGGCGTCGCGCGAAGGCCTCTTTGCGGGTGCGGTCGGTGCCCGCCTCGTCGAGGGCTCCGTCCTCGCCGAGGACGACGCCGTAGATCCGCAGCGCGGCGTCCGCGCTCACGTACCCGAGCTCCACGTCGCGGGCGACGCGGTCCGGCTCGCGCCGCAGGGGATCGCCGTATCCGCCGCCGCCTCCGCAGAGGCCCTCCATGATGTCCTGGGGCCCGAGCGGCGTCCCGTTGGAGCGCCCGGGGATGAAGAAGGCCCGCTCCGAGGCCACCCCCTCGATGTCGTCCGGGATCTGGCTCTTGGCGAACAGGTCCTCGATCTCGGTCTGCTCGTGGACGCGGAAGTAGGAGGTCGGCGTCGGCCAGCCGCCGAACATCCCGAGCCCGCCGCCGTCCGCCGACGCACCCATGCCGCCGGTGTTGGTGATCGCTTCCAGCGACTCCGCCCGGTAGGGGATGACCGCGTACTCGGCACCGGTCCCGCCTCGCCACTCGCCGGCGCCGCCGCCGTCGACGGCCTCGCGGCGATAGAGGTAGAGCAGCGGGAAGAACTGCTCCAGGGCCTCGATGTTGAGCATCCGCATCAGCGGGCTCCACGCGGTTCCGCCGGTGTCGATGCCGTCACCGTCGGCACGCGCGGCGGTCCCCATCCCGGTCATCTCGAACAGTGCGGTCCCGACGTACTGTCCACGATCGTTGCTCCCGGCGAGCACGAGAAGCGGCGTGGTGATCTGGGAGCCGATGATGTCCTTCTTCAGCTCCTCATCACAAGCGAGCATCCGGCTCATGATCATCATGATGTCGTTCATGTAGACGACGATGTTCATCACCGCGCCGCTGACCGGAGCGGGGTGATCGACACACGACAAGAGGCCCGGCGTGGGGTTGAAGTCGATCTGCCGGGCGGCCCCGCCGGTGGAGAACATCTGCTCCCACAGGAGCGTTACCGACGCGACGCCCAGGAACGCGCCGGCGAAGCTGGCGTAGACGAAGCCGATCGGACCGTCCTGCTGCGGGTCGGTGCCCTCGTTGTCGACGATCAGCCGGTCGCCGCGCTTGGTGACGTTGACCTGGGTGCGGTACGTGTGACGGTCACCGGGAACTTTCTGGTCGACGTAACGCACCTGGCTCCAGGTGCCGCCGGGGATGCGCTCCAGCTTCCGCTGCATCGCCAGCTGCGCGTTGTCGAGGTTGCGCCGCATGGCGGCCTTGACCGTGGCCGGCCCGAACTCCTCGCAGATGTCGGTCAGCTGCTGGGAGGCGAAGCGGCACCCGGCGATCTGCGCCCGGAGGTCCAGCGCCACCAGGCCGGGGGTCCGCGAAAAGCGCCGGTACATCTGCTCGAGGTCGGTACGCATGACGCCCCCCTCGACCAGCTTGAACGGCCGCAGCATCACCGGGTCGCTGAAGACGTCGAGCGCGTTCTGCGGCCACCCGCCGGGCACGATGCCCCCGAGGTCGTACTGGTGCCCGGCGTTGCTGACCCAGGCGAACAGCTTGCCGTCGACGAAGACGGGGCAGCAGACCATGACGTCCATCTGGTGGACGGCGCCGATCCACGGGTCGTTGCAGACGAACATGTCGCCTGGTTCGATCCCGGGCTCGTCGCCGAAGTTCTCCATGATGTAGCGGCTCGCCAGCTCGCCCCCGGAGGCGAGGTAGATCAGGAACGGCCCGTTCATGACGATCTCGGCGTCCTCGGTCATCACGTTCATGCCGAAGTCGAGGCCCTGAAAGGTCGGTGAGCCCGAGATCCGGACCAGCGTCTCACCGTGGGAGAGGTTCATCGACCAGAGGCGGTTCCGGATCACCTCGAAGGTGACCGGGTCCAGGTCGGGATCGACATCACGGTGGAACTGGAGGGCAGGCGAAACCCGCGACATCCAGTCCGGCCGGGGTCGGTAGGAATGCTCGATGCCGTCCCAGTTGATCTCGGGATCAGGCGTCGGCGTCGCGTTCTGGGCCTCGGTCTCCACGGGGGCTTCCCTGATGGTCATTGGCTGAACCTCTCCTTGCGTGCGTTCCCGAAATGGATCAAGTCAACTCGTCGCGTAGCTGAAGCTGGGCATCACCTGTTCGGAGAAGAGCTCCATCGACGCGAGCACGTCCTCCTGCGGCATGTTGCCGAAGCCGACGTTGCAGACGATGTACTCCAGGCCGAGCTCGCTCTGCAGGTGGCGGATGCGCTCGATGCACGTCTCGGGCGAGCCGACGATGTGGTTCTCGACCGGGAAGCGGGCGAGCTGGCCGACCCGCTCGAGATCGTTGGCCTGGGCGCTGGTGCCGCCGATGAAGCGGCCGCGCGCTTTCTCGTAGTGGTTCTCGACGATGTACTGGAACTCGCACATGCGCCGGTAGGTGGCCTCCGCCGCCTCGGCGTCGGTCTCCGCACAGTAGGTGTAGAAGACGTGCGGGACGTCGGGTACGGGTGAATCCGGCCACGCCTCACGGTAGGTCTCCTGGAAGGCGGTGATTTTCTCCTTGTAGGCGTCGAAGTCGGTGAGCGGCCAGGTGATGGTGGCGTACGGCCAGCCCAGTTCCGCCGCCCACCGCGCGCTGCCGACGCTGGCGGCGCCGATGAAGGCCGGCAGCTTCTCCTGGATCGGCCGCGGCAGCATGTGCAGCTTCGGCAGCTTGAAGAACTCCCCGTCGAAGGTGAACTCCTCACTCTCCCACGCGGTCCGCATCAACTCGACCGCCTCGCGGAATTTTCGCGTGTTGACACCCTCGTCCTGGGGGACGTCGAAGACCTCGTACTCGCGGAAGCCGACCCCGCGACCGAGGGCCAGGTCCAGGCGCCCCCCGCTGACGACGTCGACGATCGCGGCCCGCTCGGCGAGCAGCATCGGGTTGTCCCAGTGCGGAACCGAAACCGCACTGCCGAGACGGATCGTCTCGGTGCGGCCGGCCACGTGCGCGAGCATGGTGAGTGCGTCGGGCACGAGGTCGTAATCGGTGGTGGGCCACTCGTCCTCGGCGAGGTCGAACGGCCGGTAGGACGCGTCGCTGGCGAAGTGGTGTTGGGAGGTCCACATGCTCGCGTACCCGAGGCGCTCGCCTTCGGTCGCCGTCTGCACCCAGTTGGCGTACGTATCTCGTGAGCTTCCGCCCGCCTCACAGTGGGCGACACGCATAAGTCCGAACTTCAAAACGACCTCCCAGCTCCGGTTTCCACCACGTCACTTCCTCTGGCCGGGCACGATAACACAATAACCGAGCGCCCGTTAGGGTAATGCGCGACGCCCGGTCCATTCGGGCGCCCGGCGTTCGGCGAACGCCCTGGGGCCCTTCTTCGCGTCCTCGCTGGCGAGCACCCGCTCCCAGGCGAGCCGCGACCGCTCCCAGGCAGCGGCCTCCGAGGACGCGATCGCGGTCCAGGCCACGGCCCTGCTCTCCCTGACCGCGACGGGCGCGTTGGCGGCGACGGCTTCGGCGAGCTCGATGCCGCGTTCGAGCACGGACCCGGGAGCCGCGATCTCGTTGACCAGCCCCAGGGCGAGGGCCTCGGCGGCATCGATCGGGCGCCCGGTGAGGATCAGCTCGAGCGCCTTGCGGGGCGGGATCAGCCGTGGCAGCCGTTGTAGCCCGCCGGCCCCCGCGATGATCCCCCGAGACACCTCCGGCAGGCCAAACCTCGCCGCGCTCGAGGCGACGACCAGGTCGCAGGCGAGGGTGATCTCGCAGCCGCCCGCGAGCGCCGCGCCGTTGACCGCCGCGACCACCGGCTTGCCGCGCTGCCCTTTGACCAGGCCCGCGAACCCGTACGGCTCCACCTCGGTGATCTCGGCCAGCCGACCGGCGGCGATCGCCTTCAGGTCGGCGCCCGCCGAGAAGGCCAGGTCGCCGGCGCCGGTCACCACGCCGACCCAGAGCTCGGGATCGTCCTCGAACTCCGCGACGAACTGGTTCATCAGCCGTGACACGTCCGGATCGATCGCGTTCCGCTGGGCGGGGCGGTTGATCGTGAACACGGCGATTCTCCCGACCCGTTCGAAGATCACCGGCTGCTCGTCCGGCGCGGTCATTGCGAGCCCCCTAACAGCCGAGGTTGCGGGCGATCACGAGCTGCTGGATCTCGTTCGTCCCCTCCCCGATCTCCAGCACCTTCGCGTCGCAGTAGAAGCGCGAGACCGGGTACTCGTACATGTACCCGTAGCCGCCGTGGATCTGGACCGCCTCGGACGCGGCGGAGACGGCGAGCCGGGCGGCCAGCAGTTTGACGATCGCCGCCTGGTGGGCGAACGGCTTGCCGGCATCGCGCAGCGCGGCGGTGTGGAACAGGAGCACGCGCACCGCCTCGAGCTGGGCGGCGACGTCGGCGAGCTTGAACTGGATCGCCTGGAACTTCGCGATCGACCTGCCGAACTGGCGGCGCTCCTTCGCGTAGGCGAGGGCCAGCTCGAGCACCGCTTCGGTGAGGCCGACGCCGAGGGTCGCCACGGTGATCCGGCCGACGTCGAGGACGGACAGGAACTGCCTCATGCCCCCGGCCGGATCCCCGATCAGGTGGTCGTCGCCCAGCACCACGCCGTCGAAGTTGAGCTCGCGGCTGTCCAGGGCGTGCCAGCCGATCCCCCTCAGCTTCGGGCCGTGCGTGAAGCCATCGGTTCCGAGCGGCACCAGGAAGGTCCCGAAGCCGGGCCGCTTGCCCTCCTCGGCCTCGGCCGACCTCGCCAGCACCACCGGGCCGAGGCTCATCTCGGTCGCCGCGTTGGAGATGAAGGTCTTCGACCCGTTGATCTCCCAACCGCCGTCACGGCGGGTCGCCCGGGTCGCGATGCTCGCCACGTCGGAGCCGGCCCCGGGCTCGGTCAGCCCGAACGACCCGAGCTTTTCGCCCCTGGCCAACGGGACGAGCCACCGCTGCTTCTGCTCCTCGGAGCCGAAGGCGAGCAGCGGCAGGCTCCCGATCGAGAGGTGGGCCTGCCACGCGGCGGCGACCGACTGGTCCGCCCGCGCCAGCTCCAGCAGCGCCGCGACCATGCCCGTCGTGCTGACTTCGGTGCCGCCGTACTCCTGCGGGACGAGCAGGCCCATCAGGTCCAGCTCCCCCATCGCCTTGAACAGCTCGACCGGGCAGCGCTCTTCGTGCCACCAGCCGGCCGCGTTCGGCGCCACCTCGTTCGCCGCGAAGTCGCGGCAGAGCTCTTGGAGGCTGCGCTCCTCCTCGCTCAGCTCAACCGGTGCGATGGTTGCGGTCACGATGGCTCACTCCTTGGTCGCTGGGTTCGTTGATCTGGGAAGGGGTCAGCCTTCGAGGGTGCGGGCGATCGCCGCCCCGATGCCCTCGGAATCGGGCAGCATCGCGGCCTCCAGGCCCGGGCTGTAGGGCACCGGTGTGGGACGGGCGCCATGGCGGAGGATCGGCCCGTCGAGGTCGAAGAGGGCCCCCTCGGCGACCTTCGAGATCAGCTCGCCGCCGGGCCCGAAACGCTCGACCGCCTCGTGCACGACCAGGCAGCGCCCGGTCCTCCTGACGCTTTCGACCACCGTGTCGACGTCCAGCGGCGCGAGGGTCCGGAGGTCGATCAGGTCGGCGGCGACGTCGGGTAGCGCGTCGAGGGCCGCGATCGATTCCGGCACCATCCGTCCCCAGGTGACGATGGTCAGATCCGCCCCCTCGCGCACGAGCCGGGCGCGGCCCGGGGGCAGAGCCTCCCGCTCCCACCCGTCGGCGCGCTTGCCGTAGAGGCGGCGGTTCTCGACGAAGCAGACCGGATGGTCGGCCCGGATCGCGGCGACGAGCAGGTCGTAGGCATCGCGCGCGTCGCTGGGGCAGTAGACGTCGAGGCCCGGGATGTGGGCCAGGATGCCCTCCAGCGACTGCGAGTGCTGGGCACCACCGCTTCGCCCGCCCCCGGTCTGGGTGCGGAAGACGATCGGCACGGTCACCCCGCCCCCGGTCATGTACCGGAGCTTCGCCGCCTGGTTGACGATCGGATCCAGGCAGACGGTGACGAAGTCCATGTACATCACCTCCGCCACCGGCCGCTGGCCGGCCATCGCCGCGCCGACGGCGGCGCCGAGGACGCCGGCCTCCGCGATCGGCGTGTCGATCACCCGGTCGGCGCCGAACTCCTCGAACAGGCCGCGGGTGACGCCGTACGCGCCACCGCCCCTGCCGATGTCGACGCCGAGCGCGATGACCGACCCGTCGGCCCGCATCTCGTCCGCCAGGGCGGCGTTGACCGCGTCCAGGTAACGGGGCGGCTTCGCGGTGGCGGTCGGGTCAGGCACCGACGTACTCCATGACCGCCTCCGGCTCGGGATACGGCGCCGCGAGCGCGTTGCGGACCGCGGCCTCCATCTCCTGCCTGGCCTCCTCGAGGAGGGCTTTCGCGACGCCGTCCTGGCCCGCCGCGGCGAGGGTCGCGTCGACCGCGGCGATCGGGTCCCGCTCCGCCCACTCCTCGCGCTCGCCTTCGACGCGGTACGGCTCGGCGTCGCCCTCGTAATGCCCGCCCATCCGGTAGGTCAGCATCTCGAGGAACGCCGGGCCCGCTCCCGCGCGAGCGGAGTTCACGGCGGCCCGCACCGCCGCTTCCACCTTGCCGACGTCGTTGCCCTCGACCCGCAGCGCGGGCACCCCGTACGCCGACGCGCGCTCCAGCAGGCCGGGGCCGCCCCAGGCACCGGTGCTGGGGGTGAACTCGGCGTAGTGGTTGTTCTCGCAGATGAAGACGACCGGCGCCTGCCAGGCGACCGCGAGGACCATGCCCTCGTGAAAGGCGCCGCAGTGGACGGCGCCCTCGCCGAAGAAGGCGAGCGCCACCCGCCCCGCCTGCTCTCGCCGGGCGGCCAGTGCCGCCCCGACCGCGATCGGCACCCCGGCACCGACGATCCCGTTCGCGCCGAGGATGCCGAGGCTCGCGTCGGCGAGGTGCATCGACCCGCCGCGCCCGTGACAGGTGCCGGTCTCACGGCCGAACAGCTCGGCCATCATCGGCTCGGGATCGGCGCCCTTGGCCAGGCAGTGGCCGTGGCCCCGGTGGGTGGTGGTGATGAAGTCGTCCCGGTCGAGGACTCCGCACGAGCCCGCCGCGACCGCCTCCTGGCCGATCGACGTGTGGACGAAGCCATGCACGTTCCCCTCGCGGAACTGGCGGCCCACCTGTTCCTCGAAGGCCCTGATCCGAGCCATCGTCCGCAGCCGTTCCCGCAGCGTCTCCGGATCCGGCGGCGCGGAGGCCGGCTCGATCTTCAGGTCTTCGTCTTCGGCAGGCATCTCGAAGGAGTGGATAGGTCGTGTCCCATTTGGTCGGTCGCGTCCCATTCGGTCTCCCACCGCGCTCGCCGTGGGCTATATTTATACCGACCGAACGGTATAAATATATATCAACTCTTGGAGGCCAAGGGGATGCATTCCTCTCCACGTGTTCATGGACCCGCCCTGGTGACCGGCGCGGGTCGCGGGATCGGCCGGGCGATCGCCCTCAAGCTGGCCGAGCTCGGCTCACCGGTGTGCCTGGCGGCAAGAAGCAGGGACGAGCTCGAGGAGACCGCGCGGTCGATCGAGCGCCTCGGCGGCGAGGCTCTGGTGATGCCCTGCGATCTCACCGAGGCGGGGAGCATCGAGGCGTTGGTCGAGGCCGCCGCCGAGCGCCTGGGCGGGATCGGCATCCTCGTCAACAACGCCGGCGGCGCCCACCGGCTGGCGCCGCTGGAGGACCTCGACCGGCAGGACTTCGAGCGCGGGACCGGCCTCAACTACACGGCGGTCTACCGCACGATGCACGCCGCCGCGCCCCACCTCTTCGCGGCGGCCCCACATGCCAGCGTGCTGAACATCGTCTCGATCGCCGCCGAGCGCGGCCTCGAGGGGATGTCGTACTACAGCGGAGCCAAGGCCGGCGTCGTCGGCCTTTCCCGCGCGGCGGCCCGCGAGTGGGGTCCGCGCGGGGTCCGCGTCAACTGCCTCGGGCCCGGCTGGATCGCGACCGAGCTGAGCCTGCCGCTGCGGCGCTCGGAGGAGTTCAGCGCCGAGACCCTGCGCCAGGTGCCGCTGGGGCGCTGGGGAGAGCCGGACGAGATCGCCGACGTCGCCGCGTTCCTGGTGTCCGACCAGGCCCGCTACGTCACCGGCACCACCGTCTACGCGGACGGCGGGCTGCTCGCATGAAGGCCCTGCGCTGGCACGGTCGGGAAGACGTCCGCCTCGAGGACGTCCCGACGCCCGAGCCGACCGAGTTCGCCGACTCGATCATCGAGGTCTCGCTCTGCGGCGTCTGCGGCTCCGACCTTGCCGAGTACCGGCAGGGGCCGGCGATGATCTCGCCCGCGGCGCACCCGCTCAGCGGCAAGGAGCCTCCGGTCACCCTGGGGCACGAGCTGGTCGGGACGCTGATCGAGGGCGGCTCGCCGGACGGGAAGATCAAGGTCGGCGCGCGGGTCACCGTCGACGCCTGCCTGCGGTGCGGCCGGTGCGGCGCCTGCGAGCGAGGCGACTACCACCTGTGCCGCTACGGCGGCGCGGTCGGCCTCCACTCCGACGGCGCGTTCGCCCCGCTCGTCGCCGTTCCCGGCTACACGCTCGTCGAGGTGCCGCCCGGGGTTCACGACCGCCAGGCCGCGCTCACCGAGCCCTTCGCGGTCGCGCTGCACGGGCTGGAGCGCGGCGGCATCGCGGCGGGGGCCGACGTCCTGGTTCTGGGGTTCGGCCCGATCGGCGCCGCCTCGGCGCTGGTCGCCAAGGCGCTCGGTGCCAACCCCCACGTGGTCGAGCTCGACGAGGGCCGGCGCGCTCGCGCGGCCGAGCTCGGCCTGCCGACCTGGGAGCCCGGTGACGACCTCCCGAAGCGGGCCCGGACCTCGCTCGGCGAAGGAGGCGCGCCGATCGTGGTCGAGACGACCGGCGTCGCGTCGATGGTGCCGGTCGCGGTCGAGTGTGCGTCACGCGGCGGCCGGATCGTCCTGCTCGGCCTCCCCACCACTCCCAGCGAGGTATCCGTTCGTCGGGTGACGCTGTTCGAGCGATCCTTGGTCGGGAGCCTCGGCTACCGGCACGACCTGCCCCGGGTGCTCGGCCTCGTCGCCGCCGGGGTCCTCGATCCCGCGGCGATCGTCGGCAACATCGTCCCGCTCGAAGATTCAGCGGCCGAGATGAAGCGGCTGGCGGAGGAACCGGGAGCGACGATCAAGACGCTCGTCGCGACGGGCCAGGACGCCCCAACTTAGACTGGTGAAACCGATGATCGACGACCTGCGCGATGCCGACTCGCCCTGATCGATCCGCGAGCCCGCCGCGCAAACGCGGGCGACCCAAACTCGAGAAGAACGAATCGTTCGAGAAGCGGCGGGCGGAAATCGTCGACATCGCCGCCGAGGTCTTCGCCGAGCGAGGCTTCCACGCGACCACGATCGATGACCTCGTCGAGGCGACCGGCCTGCAGCGCGGGGGCCTCTACCACTACATGGAGAACAAGGACGACCTGCTCGTCCGGATCCATGAGCGCTTCATCGAGCCCCTCCTGGCCGACGCCCGCAAGGCCGTCGGTGCCGACGACTCACCCGAGGTGACCCTCCGCAATCTCGCCCACGTCCTCATCAACGACATCGCCGACTACCTGCCCCAGGTGACCGTCTTCCTCCACGAGTGGCGCTTCGTCGAGCAGCACGATCGCTGGCGCTCCATCCGCGAATCGCGCCGCGAGTTCGAGGGCCTGATCTCGAAGGCCCTGGAAGAAGGCGCCGAACAGAACCTCTTCAAGATCAAAGACGTCAGGCTCGCCACCCTCGGCTTCCTCGGGATGTTCAACTACAGCTACCAGTGGTTCCAACCCGGAGGCCGCGTCAGCGCCGACGACCTAGCCGACCAATTCTGCGACATCTTCCTGGACGGCATTCGCGCGTAGGTAGTAGTTCCAGGCACGCTTCGAGGCGCCGCAAGCTGTCGCCCGGGAGGGTCCAGGCCCCGCAAGCTGTCGCCCGAGGTAGGGACCCGCCCCTCTCGCCACGGCCCGGGCAGGCTGTGGCCGTGGCGAGAGGGGCGGGTATGAAAGGCGTGGAGGAAGGTGCGCGGAACCGTCACGGGAGTGCGCCGGGTGTGCGCCAGAAGCGCGCCGGGACAGTCACCGAAGGGCGCCGAGGGCCGGTCCCCGGACGGTCAGGAATCTGCGTGGTTGGAAATCCGCGTATGGCGCGGGTTTCCAACCACGCGGATCCCC